>JAQWPC010000014.1:0-4577 GCA_029245555.1 Alphaproteobacteria bacterium | reverse complement strand
ATTCACATATTCGCAAATCTGAAAAAATTAGATAAAAACCTGTGTATATGTCATGAAGAACTGTTAGTTGAATCTCAAAATTCTATTTGAATTTATTAGGTTTTAAGAATTAAATATAAAACTAATTGACTAACTTTGTCTATAGATTGTATATTCACAAAGCAAGAAACACTACATCTAGTGATTTTTTGCAATTATATACATAAACTTGGTAGGTAGAATGGAAATAAATAGCGCAGAAAACATAGACAATTCATCAAAAAATACAGTCATCAACAAAAAAAACGAAGAAATTAACTTACTAAGCCTTAGTGTAGTCCGTCGAGATGGGTCAATAACACCTTTTAAGTCAGATAAAATTGCTAATGCTGTAAGAAAAGCATTTTTAGCGCAAACAGATGTTCGAAATAGTCAAAATATCGATAAATCAGTTGATCTTTTAACTGAGACCATCACTGCCGCCCTCACTAGACGTATTGCTAATGGCGATATGATTCATATTGAAGATATTCAAGATCAGGTAGAATTAGCCCTGATGCGAGGAGAGCATCATAAAGTTGCTCGAGCCTACGTTCTGTATCGTGAACAGAGATCAAAACAGCGTTATAAAACTGCGCAGCTCAAAGAACAGGTAGGCGCTAAGGTTTCAACTATGGCTGTCACAAAGCGAGACGGCAATAAGGAAGACATTTCCTTAGAAAAAATAACTAATCGTATTTCTGTCTTATCTAATGGTCTAGAAATTGATGCCATTACTATTGCTCAAAAAGCTATTCAAGGTTTATATGATGGAATTACTACAAATGAAATTGACACTTATCTTGCTGAGACGGCAGCAGCATTGACAGTAGAGCACCCTGATTACTCCTATCTTGCGGGAAGGATTAAGGCAAACGCTCTTCACAAAGAAACACCAGGTTTTATTGTTGCTACAAAAAATCTCTATGAAGATGGGTTACTACGTGATGAATATTATCAAAAAGTAAAAGCTAATGCCGAGGAAATTGAAAAGATTATTGATTACGATCGAGATTATTACTTTGATTACTTTGCACTGACAACTCTCTTTCGAGCCTACCTATTACAATCAAATAATAAACCTGTAGAGCGCCCTCAAGATCTATGGATGAGAGTTGCGCTTTGTGTATCTGGCGATAAGTTTGATTTTTATCATGTAAAAAAAACCTACGATAGTCTCTCTCAAGGTTTTTATACTCACGCAACACCAACCCTTTTTAATAGTGGTTTAAAGATGCAACAGCTCTCTTCTTGTTTTTTAATTGGTATGGAAGATGATTCGATTGAGGGTATCTTTAATACTGTCAAAGACTGTGCTCTTATTTCTAAGACTGCGGGTGGAATTGGTCTTCATGCTCATAATATTCGTGCCGGTGGAAGTCGTATCAAATCCACTAATGGTAAATCCAATGGTTTAATCCCTTTCCTAAAAATTTTTAATGAAACTGCTAGATCTGTTGATCAAGGTGGCGGTAAGAGAAAGGGCTCGTTTGCTGTCTATTTAGAGCCATGGCACGCCGATATTGAGTCTTTTTTAGAGCTTCGAAAGAATACAGGAGCAGAAGAATTCAGAGCCCGTGATTTGTTTTATGCTCTTTGGATTCCAGACTTGTTTATGGAGCGTGTTGAAGAAGACGGGGAGTGGACATTAATGAGTGAACATGAGTGCCCTGGTCTTTCAGACACTTATGGTAAAGAATTTGTGGAGCTCTACACCAAATATGAAAACGAAATGCCCGATTTAAAAAGAGTGAAGGCAAGAGCTTTGATGTCAAAAATCATTGAAGCACAAATTGAAACAGGTCAGCCCTACATGCTCTATAAAGATGCCGTTAATACTAAATCCAACCAAAAAAATATTGGTGTTATCAAATCTTCTAACCTATGTGCTGAGATCGTTGAGTATTCTGAAAAAGATGAAACAGCAGTTTGTAACTTAGCTTCAATTGCCCTTCCTAAATTCGTAACAGAGGATGGAAAATATGACTATCAAGATTTATATCAAGTAGCAAAACTTGCCACGAAAAACCTCGATCAGGTAATCGACATTAATTTTTATCCAACGGATAAAACACAAAATTCAAATAGTCGACACCGACCTATCGGACTGGGTATTCAAGGTCTTGCAGATGTGTACTTTAAGATGAATATTGCCTATGACTCTGTTCAAGCTCAGATGATTAACAAACAAATTTTCGAAACAATTTATTTTGGAGCACTAGAGGCATCTATGGAGCTAGCTGCAGACAAAGGTGCTTATTCTACCTTCCAAGGCTCTCCTCTATCTCAAGGTCAATTTCAATTTGATCTCTGGGGTGTCAAGCCATCAAGTATGTGGGACTGGAAAGGCTTAATGGATAAAATTCAAAAGCACGGTGTTCGTAATTCTCTAACAACAGCTTGTATGCCAACTGCTTCTACTGGAATTATCTTGGGAAACACGGAGACCTTCCAAGTTCAGACTTCTAATATCTATAAAAGACAAACACTTTCTGGTGAGTTCTTGCTTGTTAACCGTCATCTTGTAAAAGAACTGATGAAGCGTGATCTTTGGAGTAAAGAGCTGAGAGATCAAATCATTTTAGAAAATGGTTCAGTTCAAAATATCGAAGGCTTCCCTGAAGACCTCAAAGATGTTTTTAAAACTGTCTGGGAAACCTCCCAAAAAACAGTCATTGATATGGCGGCAGATAGAGCGCCGTTTATCGATCAAACCCAGTCTATGAACTTGTGGTTGGCAACTCCCACATTTGGAAAGGTGAATTCTATGCATATGTATGCATGGAAAAAAGGCTTGAAAACAGGGATGTATTACCTGAGAAGCCGCTCTGCTGTCGATGCTGTCAAAGTGACCGTCTCATCAGAAAAAAAAGCAAAAGAATCTTATGTAAAAGAGGCACAATCTAATGAACCAGAAGATTGTTTGACTTGTAGTGCTTAAGAAGTTTTATCAATTTAATTTAAGGAGCCAATTATGATATCAAAAGGATGTAAATCAATCTTTCCCATTCAACATCAAGAAATATTTGATCGTTACAAACAACATGTCCAGTCTTTCTGGACACCCGAGGAAGTTTCTCTGCAAGACGATCTAAGAGACTTAAAAACTCTTACTGAAGGTGAACGACATTTCATCAAGCATGTCTTAGCATTCTTTGCTAATTCAGAGGCGATGATTAATGAAAACCTAGCGTCACGTTTTTATAATGAAATTCTAATCCCTGAGTCCCGTCTTTTTATTACCATGCAAATGTTGAATGAATCCATTCATGCTGAAATGTATGGTTTACAAATTGAGGCCTATGTAGACGATCCGTCAGAAAAAGATAAATTATTTTCTGCCATCCAAAATGTTCCTTGTATCAACAAGAAAGCTCAGTGGGTTGCTAAGTGGCTTAATGGCAATCAAAATCTTTTAACAAGATTAATTGCTTTTGGCTTAGTAGAAGGTTTATTTTTTGCAGGATCTTTCTGTGCAATTTATTACTTTAGAAAAAGAGGGTTGCTTCCAGGATTAGCATTATCGAATGACTGGATTGCTCGAGACGAAGGAATGCACTTTAGCTTTTCTGCATTGATGTTTAAGACACTGAGTACTAAATTTAGTAACGGCACTCTATCCGATCAAGACATTAAGTCCATGGACTTAATTTCTGGTCTTGTATCCCAATCAGAGTTTGAAGAAATTGTGAGAGAAGCAGTAGAGTTCGAAAAAGAGTTTGTAACTGATGCTCTTCCTGTTGATCTGATTGGAATGAACAAAGATATGATGTGTATGTACATTGAGGCAGTCTCCGATCGTATTGCTGATCTCTTTGGCTTTGAGCACGTTTATGGTACCGAAAATCCTTTTGATTTCATGAGAGCCTTAGATGTTCAAAATGTAACCAACTTTTTTGAAAAGCGTGTTTCCGAGTATCAACGCCCCACAGACCGATCACTATCTTTTGATGAGTCGTTCTAAGTGGACGTAACAATCTATACCAAAGAAAACTGCATTTTTTGCACGAAAGCAAAAGCTGCTTTAGAGTCGTATGGCCCTAAAATTCTTAGATTGGATGAGGATTTTAACCGCGATCAGTTCTTTGAAGTCTTTCCAACTGCCAAGACCTTCCCGCAAATCATTATAAATGGTGAAAAAATTGGTGGTTTTTCAGAGTTGGAGCAATGGATGGTGTTTAATAAACCTGACGATAATTTTTGAGTGATCTCGCCTAAATATCAAGAAGTACTAAACTTCTGGTTTAAGAAATCAACGTCAAAAGATCATTGGGCAAAAAACGATGAGTACGATCAAAAAATCAGAGATCGATTTTTAGAAGATGTCGAAAAAGCTATTCGCAACGATTATGATGATTGGCAAGATGAAGCCAAAAGTAGTTTAGCACTCATTATTCTTCTTGATCAGTTCTCAAGAAATCTATTTCGCAATGATCCCAAGTCCTATTCTCAAGATACAAAGGCACGATTATTGGTGACTGAAGGGGTTGATCGACAATTCTTAGACGAACTAGAATCTTCTGAGAAATTTTTCTATCTTCTTCCTTTAATCCATAGTG
>JAQWPC010000124.1:0-3109 GCA_029245555.1 Alphaproteobacteria bacterium | reverse complement strand
AATATGATTAATTTTTTTCATAATTCTCTGAGTTCGTAAATCATCTCTTCTATATTCGATAGCTATACAACCTTGTGCTGCGGCACTAGGAAATTCTGATAGGGGAAGAATAATTTTTTCAAATTTATCAAAAGAAGTTTTAAATTTCTTAAATTCTTTTATATCCACTTTTTCACCATATTTAAAAACTCTATCTATGGCTGCTTTAGCCATAAAAACACCATCGTTATCATTAGAGTCTAAAACTTTTTTTAAGCGAGTTTGGACATTACCTCTAATTATAGTTGCTTTAAAAGATTGAAAGGGAAGGTAATCCTTTAATAATCTTAGATAATATTTCCTTCTAGGCGATGATGTAGCTATAACTAATTTCTTTTTCTTTAATGATTTTTTCTTAATGAGAATTACATCTCGAGGATCATCCCTTTCAAGACAAACAAAAGATGTTTTACTTGAATTTTTAACTGGCAAATCTTTGAATGAATGAACAACAATATTCACATTTTTAGAAACCAACTCCTTAGTTAGTGAATTTGTAAAGATCCCAAACCCATGCTTCTCCCATGCTTTTGAAGAGTTATCTTTATCTCCAACTGAGGATGAATATTTAATAGATATTTTACCTTTAAACTGAGTTCTGATTTTTTGTATGGCTATTTTGGTCTGAATTTTAGCCAAAAAACTCTCCCTAGATGATATCTTTAATTCTTTCATTTGTTATTTCTCTAAATAAGCAATAACAAAAAAACCTGTATTATCAAAATTAAATTAACATTCGATCAAATAGTTTTTAAATTCAACCTAATTTAATCATCTATTAACAACTTCGTAATTTAATTTAATAATTTTTGCTAATTTAGATTGTTGTTTAATACCCCATTCGTGCATTGATCTTAGAACAGGTATGCTAGATTTCCCTAAATCAGTGAGTTTGTAAGTAACTTTTAAAGGAACAGTATCGTGAACAGTTCTAATAATTAGCTTATCTCGTTCTAATTCTTTTAATTGTTTTGAAAGCATTTGTTGGGTAATACCCTGGAGAGTATTTTTAATAGCTCCAAATCGCATTGTTTTATTTGAGAGTAAAAAAATAATATTAATTTTCCATTTACCACCTAGTACTGTTAAAGCATTTGTGACAGGACAATTTAATGAATTAATTTTCATAGTTTGTAATGTAGACTAAGTATAACTATTTGACCATAGTCAATTCCAACATACTAGTATGTAAAGTTGGTGTATTTTAATTAATTAATTAATCATTACTTTCTAAATGAATTTATTTAGGAGATTTAAATGTCAGAATTACCAATTGTTGCTCAAAAAGGTCCTTTTGCATTAGAGGTTGAAAAGGGAAAAACATATTACTGGTGTCAATGTGGACAGAGTAAAAATCAACCATTTTGTGATGGCTCTCACCAGTTAACCTCTTTTATGCCCGTACCGTTTACCGCAGAGGAAAATAAAACAGTCTACTTATGTGGATGTAAACAAACAACCACTCAACCATTTTGTGATGGTAGCCACACTAAATTGTAATTTATTAAGAAGGGATTTTTATGAATAAATTAAAAGCTAGTGATAACTCATGGGGGTTAGTCACTAAAATATTTCATTGGTTTTTGACTATAATATTGTTTTGGCAAATTTTTACAGGTTTCAATCTTCATAATATGGAATTTTCTCAAGAAAAAATCGTTTTTATAGTAATTCATAAAACCATAGGCACTATTATTTTTGTAATAATTATATTAAGGCTATTATGGAGATTTTATAATACAACACCTGACTCTTCATCTCTTCCAAAACTTCATAAATACGCATCAAACTTAATACATACTTTACTTTATGCGCTTGTTGTATGGATACCATTCCAGGGAACGATGATGACTCAAGCAGGCGGCTATGATGTGAGGCTTTTAGGCCTATTCACAGTACCTAAATTCATTGAAACTAATACAGAAATGTACCCCACTTTTGTTCAGTTTCACTATCAATCAATGATTTTATTAATTGTAGTTTTTTTAATTCATTTGGGAGCAGCTATATATCATCGTTTTTTGAACAATGATGAATATGGTATTTGGAAAAGAATGAGTTTCAAAATTAATAAATAAAATTCTAATTACTATGAACTTTTTAAAATCTTATTCGTAAGTTACCCTCATGAGACAAAAAAAAAATATAGTACTTATTTCAGGGAGCTTAAGGAAAGAGTCTTTTAACACAAAAATTTTGCAAAATTTTGAAAATGAATTTATCAAAAATGGCTTCAGCTGCACATTTATCGATTTAAACGAATATCCAATTCCTTTTTTTAATTCTGATATTGAAAAATATGGCACACCAGTAAATGTTACTTTTATTAAAAATCTAATAAAATCATCATCAGGTTTAGTTGTCTCTAGCCCAGAGTATAATGGAGAAATCTCTGCTGTTTTAAAAAATTGTTTTGATTGGCTTTCGCGAAAGGGTCCAAATGAAGTTCCCAAAGAAACTTTCACTGGACTCAAGTCAATTGGAATTTCTGTTTCAACAGGAAAAAATGCTGCTAAAAGGGCGTTAGAGAGACTCACAGTACTTCTTAAGAGACTTGGTGTTGATGAGGATATCTTAACCTATAACCTGGGTAATCTTACAAATGATTTTTTTAATGAGAATAATAAACTTTTAGATGATGGGGAAATCGATACGATAAATAATATTATTAAAATATATTCACACTCACTATCGAATATTAATAAGATAGAAAATATAATCAAAAAGAAAGTTTCATAAAAATTAATGGAAGTAGGAATAGATAGTTTTGCAGGCCTGAGAGAAGGCGAAAAAGATGGAGCTAAGGCTATCAATGAACTTATTGATAGAATTCAATTCGCAGATCAGGTGGGATTGCATGCTTTTGGCATAGGTGAACATCATAGAAAAGAATTTTTAGACTCTTCTCCTTTTAACATACTATCAGCCGCAGCTGCAAAAACTAAAAATATCAAATTAGCAAGTGCAGTAACAGTTCTTAGCGCATCTGATCCTGTGAGAACTTTTCAAAGTCTAGCTACATTAGATTTGATATCAAACGGGAGAGCAGAAATGGTAGCTGGTAGAGGTT
>JAQWPC010000123.1:0-1666 GCA_029245555.1 Alphaproteobacteria bacterium | reverse complement strand
GCTGCCTCCTATTTTTTTCATTTTATCTAGAGCTTGATTGGCATAGTCAAAATAATTTTTTCCAAGAAAAACATTATCGCTTAAGGCAAGAACTGAGGAGCTTTTTTGGAGAAAATTTTCTGCAATAAAATAAGCATCGGCTATACCTCTTTGAGTCTCTTGAATCTCATAAGAAAAGTTTAGTCCTACATGCTCACCTGAGCTAAAAGTATTTTGAAAAGTAGATAGATCATCTTTTTGTACAATAAATAAAATATCCTTAATGCCCATTCTAATGAGAGCCTCTAAAGGATAATAGATCATTGGCTTATCGTACAAAGGTAATAATGGCTTAGGAGCCGGCAAAGTTGCTGGCATTAATCTTGTTCCCTTACCCGCTGCAAGAATAATTCCTTTAGTAGTAGATGACATTTTTATTTAATTAGAATTATAGCTGGAAGCAAAATTAGAGCAAACGCCAATAAAAAATAGTTCATTTTTTTATTTGAGTGCGAAGTGCCCATAATGTCTCTATGAGATATAAAATTTACTAATTTTTTACTCTCATCAATAATAGGAAGGTGTCTAATGTTATTGTCTTTCATTAATCTAACTGCTTCGACTAAGGTTGTAGTTTTTGTAACAGTAATAATTTTTTTAGTCATAATATCTTTTGCGGTAACTAAATCTGAGTCTCTTCCATTTTTGACAAGTTTTCTAACTATGTCTCTTTCTGAAACAATCCCTAAAAGAAGATAGGATTCATCTAATATTGGAACAGCACCAATATCTTCCAAGTCCATTAAGTCAGCAATTTCACTTACTGTTGAGTCTGGGCCAAAGAACTTGAACAATGACTTTAATTTTACTTTTTCAATAGATCCTACTGTTGTCATAAGGCTTATTATAGAGGGATAATCATTTTAACGCATGACTACTTTTGAAGCATGTTTTAGCTTCTAAAGTTGTTATTTTATGCGTATTCTATGAGTACATATAATGTTTAAGTTTTTTAATTCACGAAAATGGTTCTTGTGGGCCTGGGCAGGCTCTGCAGCGATTTTGTTGAGCTTATGGGTGCAGGTTCAAATTGATGTTAAAATTAACGAGTGGTTTGGAACCTTCTATGACATGATCCAAAAAGCACTTGCTGAGCCTAACTCCATAACAATAGAGGAATACTGGGGCAACCTTTTATCTTTTATTATCCTTGCTGCGGTTTATGTCGGTATTGCTGTCTTAGTAAGCTATTTCACAGCTCATTTTTTATTTCGTTGGAGAACCTCTATGGTTCAATGGTACCATAGCGTCTATAATCATGCTCGTACTATTGAAGGTGCATCTCAACGCGTTCAAGAGGACACCATCAAATTTAGTCGTATTATGGAAGGACTAGGTACCAGTTTAATTGAGTCAGTGATGGTTATTGTAGAGTTTCTTCCTATTCTTTTAGGTTTAAGTGTAGGTATTCCAATTTTCTTTTTTGGTGACTGGGAATATGGTCTTGTTGTTGGGGCGCTTATTTGGTCAGTAGGGGGAACGTTCTTTTTAATTTTACTTGGAATGATCTTACGGTTGGTTGGGGTTGAATATGATCTTCAAAAACAAGAAGCAGCCTATCGAAAAATGTTAGTTATTGCTGAAGACGATGAAACAGTTAGACCTAAATCAATTGATGAATTATTTG
>JAQWPC010000027.1:0-3043 GCA_029245555.1 Alphaproteobacteria bacterium | reverse complement strand
GTAGCAGCAAATACCTGTTCTAAGAAATCTTCATCTCTTGTAGTCATGGCATTTTTACCTTTACCACCACGTTTTTGAACCTTGTAAGAAGATTTTAATACACGTTTTATGTAACCTTGGTGAGAAACAGTGACTACAACATCTTCTTCAACGATTAAGTCTTCAGTGTCAACGTCTTCAATATCGTGTTTTTGAATTTCAGTTTTTCTAGGAGTAGCAAAATTATTCTTAATTTCATTAAGTTCATCTTTAAGCACTTTTAATAATTGTTTGTTAGAATTTAAAATTTTTAAATAATCATTTATATCATCAACTAAAGATTTCAAATTATTGAATAAATCATCTCTTTCTAATGCAGTTAATTTTTGTAATCTTAATTCTAAGATGGCTTTGGCTTGCTCTTCATCTAATGAGATCTTACTAGCTGAGATTTTGAAGTTAGGATTAATAAGATTTATATATTGAGTAATATTAGACTTAACACTCCATTTTGTAGCTAATAATTTTAATTTTGCTTCTGCAGGATTTTTAGATTTTTTTATAAGCTCTATAATTGCATCAATATTATTAACCGCTATAGCTAAGCCAATAAGAATATTAGCTTTTTCTCTAGCTTTATTTAATTTGAAGACTGTTCTTTTGGTAATAACATCTTTTCTAAAATCTATAAAATGGCTTAAACCATCATGTAAAGTTACAGTCATAGGCTTAGTTTCCTTTAGAGCTAACATATTGCTACTAAAAGTAGTTTTCAGAGGTGTATATTGGAATAATTGATTTTTAATAATTTCAGGTACGGCTGAAGATTTAAGTTCTATTACTACCCTCACACCTTCTTTATTCGACTCATCTCGAATATCATTCACACCTTCTATTGTTTTGTTATTAACAACGTCGGCTATTCTTTCTAGAAGCTTAGATTTGTTTTGTAAGTATGGGATTTCTGTAATTACAATAGCATTTCTATTCTTAATTTTTTCTTCATGTAATTTTGATAAAACAGTGACCGTTCCTCTACCCGTTTCATACATAGAGTTAAGCCCTGCAGTGCCTGATATAATTCCCCCAGTAGGGAAGTCAGGCCCTTTAACAATTTTATGTAATTGTTTCGAAGATGTCTCAGGTTCATCAACTAAAAGAAGAGTCGCATCAATAATCTCACCTAAATTATGAGGTGGAATATTCGTAGCCATTCCTACAGCAATTCCACTAGCACCGTTAACAAAAATATTTGGGAATCTAGAAGGTAGTACTTTAGGTTCTGATAACGTTTCATCATAGTTAGGACGAAGTTGAACTGTGTCGTACTCTAACTCCTCTAACATGAAAGATGAAACTTTACCCAAGCGAGCTTCAGTATATCTCATCGCTGCAGCAGGGTCTCCGTCCATAGATCCATAATTACCTTGGCCATCGATTAAAGGAAGTCTCATAGTAAAATCTTGAGCCATTCTAACCATTGATTCATATATAGCTGAGTCTCCATGTGGGTGATATTTACCCATTACATCTCCAACTATTCTTGCAGATTTTTTATATGGTTTGTTATGATGATAAGATGACTCGTACATAGAGTATAAAATTCTTCGATGCACAGGTTTTAAACCATCTCTTATATCAGGTAATGCACGTGAAACTATCACGCTCATTGCGTAATCGAGATAACTTTTTTCTAATTCATCAGTAATATCTATGTTTGGATATATTTTATCCTCTAATACATCTAACTGTTTTGATTTAATTTTTTTCTTTTTTGCCAAGGAAATTCTTTAAAAAGGGATATCGTCGTCAAGTTGTTCTGCTGTTGAGTTATCAGAACCTCCCAGTGCTTCGTCTGCAGCTGAGTCTAATTGGCTAGTATTTTCTTCACTAACAGAAGATTGAGCGCGAGAGTCAAGCATAGTTAGCACTCCAGAATAATTGGGAATTACAACTTCTGTTGTGTACTTATCAACTCCATTATTGTCGGTCCATTTGCGAGTTTGAAGTTGACCTTCAACGTAAATTTTTGAACCTTTGCGAAGATATTTTTCACAAATATCAGCAAGTTTATCATTAAAAACTACAATACGGTGCCATTCCGTTTTATCTTCTAATTGCTGGGTATCCTTATTTCTATATTTGGTTGAAGTCGCAATAGAAAAGCTAGCTAATCGAGATCCTGTCGATGTAGCCCTTATGTCAGGGTCTTTTCCTAAATTGCCTAAAAGAATTACTTTATTTACTGATCCAGCCATGGTTATTTTTATTAAAAGATATTATTAATATATATTATTTCGTCATCTATTGATACCAAATTTATGGAAAAACATTCACCACTCACACACATTATAGTTCACAATGCATATGAACATAATTTAAAAAATTTAAATCTTACCTTACCTAAAAATAAGTTAGTAGTTATCACAGGTGTTAGTGGTTCTGGAAAGTCAACTTTAGCTTTTGATACCATTTACGCAGAAGGTCAGCGAAAGTATATCGAATCACTAAGCGCCTATGCCAGACAGTTCTTAGACATGATGGATAAACCTAAGGTTGATAAAATAGAGGGCTTATCACCTGCTATCTCTATTGACCAAAAAACTACATCGAAAAATCCTAGGTCCACGGTAGGAACAGTTACTGAAATTTATGATTATCTAAGAGTATTATTTGCAAGAGCTGGCGTGCCCTATTCGCCGACCACAGGTAAACCCATAAAAGGTTTAACAAGCTCCGAAATAATTGATGAGATTGAAAATAAATTTATTGGAAAAAAAATTATGATTATGTCTCCACTCATAAAGGGAAGAAAAGGAGAATATAAGAAATTATTTGATGAATATTTCAAAAAAGGGTATGAGCGTTTTTATATTAATGATCAAATTTATCAAAAAGAAGATTTGCCTGAGCTTAGCAAAAATTACAAACATTCAATAAGTGTAGTCATAGATAGAGTTATACCCTCTAAAGAAAATAGAGATCGATTAGCAAATAGTATTGAAATAAGCTTGAATGAGAGTGAAGGAAATATAGAAGTATACGATATTGACTCCAAAAAATT
>JAQWPC010000022.1:0-6171 GCA_029245555.1 Alphaproteobacteria bacterium | reverse complement strand
TTAAACAATTATATAATTAATTTATTTAAATTGTTTAGCTAATTTAAGTGATTGGTTATGGTAGTTTGACTTTATACCTCTACCATAGAAGTTATTTTTAATTTCTTCGATCTTATAATAATTTAATTGTCCCACCAATTGTCCATCTCTAATAATGAATGGAGTATCATATGCTCTAAGCTCTAGGACTGCAGGGATGCCATTATCATTACCAAAACCAGGATCAAAAAAACCAGCATAATGTACTCTAAAATTACCAAAGCTATCGTTGAAAGGTTCTAGCTCTGCTGCAGAATCATTAGGAATGATAATTCTCTCTTTAGATCTAAGTATATAAAATTCATCTTTTTCTATTATGAAATAATCTTCTTTAGGGATAATTTTTTCCCAATACATATCTTTTTCGTAATAGTTAATTTTACTCATATCAATTGCGGATGTTATTTTTTTAGCCTTATATGCTGAAACAGTACCCTTTTTTATATTTACAGATATTTTTTGTTCTCTTTGTGTCGATTCGCCCTTAGGGCCTTTGTAAAATCTTATTTGATTAAGAGAAATATTATTTTTAATTTTTATACTAAAAGATTGAGGAATAATCTCTAAGTAAAGTTTACCCTTATAATTGTAATCAATAAAATCATATTCAGATCCATGTTCTGTAATTATTCTTGTAAAGATATCAAGTCTACCCGTTGTGCTTTTTGGATTAGCTTTTCCTTTAATTTCTTTAGGCAGTTTTAATTTTTCATTAATTTCACAAAGATAAATACAATTTCTTTCTAATAAGAATTCCTTACTTAAGTCAATTTTGGCAAGCATTAATTCTGTAATTATTTTTGAGATAGGCCTATCGTTTGGAATAAATGATGCTTTGATGCGATAACATGTATTTGAGATTGTAAGATCTAGAGACGCTGGTTGTAGTTGGTGGGTATTTATAGACTTATTGCTAAATATGCACTTCTCATCAATTAAATTTTTAATCTGATTTCTATTTAAATAGGGCATAGGACATATCTGTTATAGGA
Organism: Alphaproteobacteria bacterium; assembly: GCA_029245555.1. Lineage (GTDB taxonomy): Bacteria > Pseudomonadota > Alphaproteobacteria > HIMB59 > HIMB59 > HIMB59. The sequence goes on along the minus strand of JAQWPC010000022.1, from coordinate 5,140 downwards.
ATATTATTTATATCATAGTTATTACAATAAAAATTAGATTTATCTATAGATCTTGAAAGCTGAAAAAATTGACAAAAATAAAAATTAGATAAATCATATTTTTCTAAAACATTATAGAATTTACCCATCATCCAAAAGTAAAAATATTCTTCTTGAAAAGATTTGTTATGTTTTTCTTTCTCTATAGAAGAATAGTATTTTTCTAAATTAGAGTCTAAAGCGATATTAAAAAATTCTATTTTGATATAGCTGTTATTGTTTATTTTCATTAAATTTATTAAGATTTGTTCTGATTGGTCTGGCAAAAATCCTTTTTTATATAATTCATATTGGACTATTGATTTATTAATTAAGCCATCTAATAAATCATTATTAATTCCTTTTTCTAGATTTGAAAAAAAATGATTAAATTCTTTAATATCAGAATCTTTTGAGTATTTTGCTTTTATCCATTCAAAAGCTAATGAGTTATCTTTTTTTTTATCACTAGAATATTTATTTAGGATGTTAATTCTTTCTTTTGGTCTTGGGTGACTTTGAAAATAATGGTTTTTTTGGTCTGGGAGACGTTTAAAAAAATCAATCAATCCATTGGTGTTTAAATTAAATTCTTGAATTTTATTTATCATAAAGTCATCTGCCTCTATTTCATGTCTGACAGAATGTCTAGAGAGATTATTAACTAAATTTTTATCTAATGATAAACTAGATGCTATTCCTATATTGGGATTTCTAGATAATATTGCTAGGCCAATTGAGAATATATTATTGAATTTTCTTATGCTTTTATTATTTTCCAACTTTATTTTCCTAGATCCAAGATGATTTTTTTTTATATGACCTAACTCATGAAAATATATTGCCCTTAAAGCATCTTCGTCTTTTATTAATTTTAGAAGTTCTGTAGTAAAAAAAATTTTTTTACTAAAAACAAATGCATTAGGTTGACTACTTTCTATAAGAAATACATTATTTCCCTTTTGACTATCACTCCAAGCAAAATCAAAGTAGTTCTCAAAAACAGGATCTCTAATTATTTCAAAAGCATGAACGGGTAATAAAAAAAAAATAAAAAAAAGTTTAAGTAATATCTTCAACAATTTTCTTTTTAATTTTTCTTCTATATGATTTTTCTGAATTATTTTCAGGGGTAGTGTTCTTAATTATATTTTCTTTTGATTTATTATTTATTAGTTCAACAATTTTTTGATCAATTTCAAAGATTTTATGTATTAAATTTTCTTCAATCTCAATAAACTTTATATCAAATTTTAATTTTAAAGATTTTATTCTTTTAATAATTTCTATTTTATTTTCACCAAAAAAAGACTTATCAATATTGATCTTATATTCTTTTGTTTTATCAAGTGAATTCAGATTTTTAATTAATGTTATAATATTATGAATAATTATTGATTTTGTTTTTCTTAGTCCATTCCCATTACAACATTCACACTTCTTAAAAAATGTTTCATAGATGCTTTGTCCAATTCTTTGTCTTGATATCTCCATCAATCCAAATTGAGAAATCTTTGTTAACTGCACTCTGGCTCTGTCTTTATAAAATAATTCTTTTATTTTTCTTTCTACTTTATTGTTATTACCATTAATGCTCATATCAATAAAATCGATCACTATTAAACCTGCTATATTTCTTAATTGAACTTGCTTGAAAATCTCATCACATGCTTCTAAGTTTGTATTTAATGCTGTTATTTCTATATTTTTCTCAGATGTAGATCTTCCAGAGTTAATATCTACACTTGTCAAAGCTTCTGTTGGGTTTATTACTAAATAGCCCCCTGATTTCATATAAATATTCTCTTCACTTAGTGAGTTAATTGGATTTTTAATTCCATAGCTTTCAAATAAAGGTAATTTTTCTTTATAGTGCGTGATTTTTTTATTTTTGTTAACACTAAATTCACTTTCTAACTTTTTATATTCTTTCATTGTTTTTAAATCTGAGAATATAATTTCATCAACTGATCTTTGATTTAAGTCCCTTGCTACTTTGATAATGGGAGTATCTAATTCTGAAATAAGTTTTGGAGCTTTAGATTTTAGAGTTTCTTCTCTAATTTTAGTCCATAATTTTCGTAAATAATTAAAATCTGCTATGATATCTTCATCTTCTGCTGATATTGCATTCGTTCTAATAATAATAGACATGCCATCAGGTAAATTAAATCCATCATGTAATTTTTTAAGTCTTTTTCTATCCAAAGGGTTAGCTATTTTTTTTGAGACACCTCCATTAGAAGAGTTATTTGGGAGCAAGACACTGTACCTGCCAGGTAATGAAATAAATGTAGTTATCGCGGCACCTTTTGTGCCTCTCTCTTCTTTTACTATTTGTATCAAGAGGACTTGATCTTTTTTGATAACATCTTGAATCTTATATTTTCTATAGAAGGATAAAAAATGTTTCTTATTTTGTTTTTCATCTGTTTCATTTGTAGGTTTATCTTTATCAGTTTCGATCAGTTTCTCGTTATGGGGAATCTTGAAATAACTAGGATGTATTTCATCAAATGGTAAAAAGGCTTTTTTTTCTGAGCCAAAATCTATAAAAGCTGCCTGCAAGGAAGGCTCAACTCTTGATACTATTCCAAGATATATATTGTTTTTCTTACTGGCTATTAATTCGTCAGAGTAGTCAAAATAGTTGATTTCTTGACCGTCTGTTGCAATAATGCATAGTTCTGAGTTGATGTTTCCATCAATAAAAATTCTTTTTGACATGTTTGTAAATCCCTTTGATATGATAAATTACAAGTAAGATATTGATTACTTGTTATGAAATTTTTTAGATTATTAAAATACATTTTTTTACTTATTATTTTGGGCATTTCAATAATGATTATTCTATTATGGAATATTCAAGAAGATTTGCCTGATTCAAATATATCTAAATATTTCCCAAATGAAATAACTAAAATCTATGATGAAAATTATGATCTTTTATATCACGTAGGTACTAGAGATAGATTCTATTTAGAATATAAGGACATACCTCAAGATATGATTAATGCTATAATATCTGCAGAAGATAGAACATTTTTTGAACATCAAGGTTTTGACTTTAAGGGAATAGTTAACGCTTTTGTAATAAATATTAAAAATATATTTTCAAAAAAAAATAATAACTATGTTGGTGCATCCACAATAACCCAACAACTAGTAAAAAACATATTACTTAATAACGATCAAACAATTTCAAGAAAAATTAAGGAACTAATTTTATCTTTAAGAATTGAAAAATCCTATTCAAAGGAATTTATTTTGGAATTATACCTTAATGAGATTTATTTTGGCAGAAGGTCTTATGGTATTGCATCTGCTGCAAATAATTATTTTAATAAGTCTATTTTTGATCTAGACATTCAAGAATTTGCATACTTGGCAGCTTTGCCAAAAGGACCAAATAATTACGATCCAAACAAGAATTATGAAAGAGCCTTTGATAGGAGAAATTATGTTCTTAAACAAATGAAAGAAAATAAATTTATCTCATCTGATATTTATGAATATTCAATTAAGGAAAAAATTATTGTTTCAAAAAGAAATAATGAAAAATACAAGCTTGATTACAAAACAGACTTCATACTAGACAACTTAAATAAATCAATAAAAAATGTAAATAATGCATTTTATATTCAATCAACTATTAATCAAAAAATTCAAAGAATTGCTGAGAAATCTCTATTAGATAATTTACTTTTATTTGAAAAAAAATATAAAAATTGGAATGGTAGCTTTTCTACTTTAAAGGACATTCAAGCTACAGATTATCAAGAAAATTGGGAAATAGCCAAAGTGCTAAAGATTAATACTAATGATGTCGAATTACTCCTTATTTCAGATGAAAGTAATATATTAATTAAAAATGAATTAAATTATTTTGGCCCTAAAAAAGAAAAACCAACTGAACTTTTAAATATTAATGACTATGTTTTTGTAACTAATATTCAAGGCAACTATACTCTTTGTCAGCAACTGGAAATCAATGGTGCTGTTGTGGTTATGGATCCTTTTAACGGTAATATTTTATCCATGGTTGGAGGCGTAAATTACAAAGAGAGTAAATTTAACAGGTCGTATCAAGCATCTAGGCAGCCAGGATCATCGATTAAGCCATTTATATATGCCCAGGCGCTTGAAGATAGGACTTATCTTCCTAATTCAATGATTTTAGACTCTAATATACTTCTTGAGCAGGGACCAAATTTACCAATTTGGATTCCTAAAAATTATTCTGATAAATCATATGGTAAGATGACTTTTAGAAGAGCTCTTGAAAGCTCAAATAATTTAGTAACTCTAAAAATAGGTTTAGATCTTGGGTTGAATTCAGTTAATAATTTTTTTAATAAAATCAATTTATATAAAGATAATACAGGCAACGATGTTCACTCCTTGTTACTTGGCGCTATAGAGAATAATCTTTTAGACATAACAAAATCTTATTCAATATTTTTAAATGGTGGATACATTGTAGAACCTAATATCATAAAAAAAATAGTATCAGATAAAGGTCAATTAATATCTGATCAAAAGTATTTCTCCTGTAAATACTGTGATTTTACAATGGATGATAGGTCATATAGAAAACCAAAAATAAATAAAAACCAAATAGAAGTCATTTCTGCTCAAACTTCCTATCAAGTATTAAATATTCTAGAGGGAGCCGTTGAGCGCGGTACTGGAAAATCTTTGAATTCAATAGATTACCCATTAGCTGGTAAAACAGGTACGACAAATGATAGTAAGGATCTTTGGTTTTTTGGTTTGACACCTAAATTTGTAGTTGGTGTTTATGTTGGTTATGACAGTCCAAAGAAAATTGGATATAAAGAAACTGGATCTTCTGTGGCCCTTCCAGTTTTTAAATCATTAATGAGTGATTATCTAAATGATTATGAGATCTCTGATGGAGAAGATTTCTTTATTCCTGATAATTTAATACTAAAAAATATAGATCCTGATAAAGGTATATTTTCAAATGATAATGAATCTATAATTGAATATTTTACAAAAGATCAGCTTGAAACTTTAAATAATCTTAATAAAGTGTCTAGTATTGGTGGCATAAATTAATGGATAAATTTGAATTAATTAATCTTTTAAAAGGTATTAA
>JAQWPC010000110.1:0-1556 GCA_029245555.1 Alphaproteobacteria bacterium | reverse complement strand
AGAATAACGGGTGTTGGCTCCTGCTCTGGTTGAATAATCTGAGGCTCGGGTATATTTTGAACGTCTTGAGCCAGCTCAAGTATTAATGTCTCTAGTCGATCTACTTTTTCTTGAAGGGCCTGACTATTTTTATCAAGAGTTATACTTTCATCCTCTAAAACAAACTCCTTCTTTTCACTATTTGGGGTACCTTGAGAAGAAAGACTTAAAGTTAATATTTTATTTTGATATAAATATACCCCACCAGCAACTATGACTAGAGAGATAATTATGAGAAGAAAAAGATTTCGCTGCCAAAAGCTTTTTTTCACTGAATCTTTTTGATTTTCAGTCATGAATTAAGAATCTATATTTTTTTATATTAATGAAAGTTTTAGCAATAGAAAGTTCTTGTGACGATACATCAATTGCGGTCATAAATGACCACAAAAACATTGATTTTCTTGAAACTATTAATCATCGAAAGTTTCATCAAAAACATGGAGGGGTCATTCCTGAAATGGCTGCACGTCAACACCTCGATATTCTCGATCTATTTAAATCAAAAATTAAGAAAATTAACTTTTCTTCTATCAATGCAATTGCATCAACGTATGGGCCAGGGTTAATAGGAGGACTTATTGTTGGATCTTCCTTCGCCAAAGGACTCGCTATTTCTCAAAATAAAAAACTAGTACCCATAAACCATTTACAGGCACATCTGCTCTCTCCAAGATTGACCAATGATATAAAGTTTCCATATCTGTGTTTGCTTGTATCCGGTGGTAATACAGCTCTAGTTGTAGTTAAAAATCCATCAAAATTTATCACCTTAGGATCTACAATTGATGACTCTGCTGGAGAGTGTTTTGATAAGGTTGCTAAAGCACTAGACCTAGGATATCCAGGCGGGCCTGTAATTGAAAGACTAGCTGTTAACGGAGATCCATCAAGATTTTTACTCCCTAAGCCCCTTACAAAAGTTAAAAATTGTGATTTTTCTTTTTCTGGCCTTAAAACAGCAGCTATTGATATTATCAAAAAAAATAAAATTGATAAAAAATTCTTAAATGATTTTACTGCATCATTTCAGTTTACAGTAGGGGAGATTTTTAAGAAAAAAATATTTAATGCACTTGATGAGTTAAAAAAGGAAAATATTAAGATTAAAGATTTTTCTATATGTGGTGGAGTCGCTGCAAACAAATATTTAAATAACTTACTTAAAAATTTTATTGAAGAAAGAGATATTAATTATCACCAAGTACCCCTTTCTCTTTGTACAGATAATGCTGCAATGATTGGCTGGAATGCCATAGAAATTTTACAAACTAGAAAGATTCGCCTAAATAATTATAATATAAGACCAACGCCGAATATTTTAATTCATGAAAACTTCTAAAAATAAAAACTATTGGCTCATGAAATCTGAACCCGAGACATGGTCTTGGGAACAACAAAAAAAGAAAAAAACAGAACATTGGGATGGTGTCAGAAACTATCAAGCTGCTAAGTATATGAAGCAGATGAAAATTGGAGATGAGTGTTTATTTTATAGTTCCGTTAAAGAAAAGGCT
>JAQWPC010000095.1:0-2872 GCA_029245555.1 Alphaproteobacteria bacterium | reverse complement strand
ATCAAAAATTATTTTATACAATACTAACTAAAAAGACCGTCAACTAGATTTATTAAAGGATCAGGATAAAAGAAAAATAGAGTCAAGATTAATGCAGAAGAAATAAAAACAACTGAGCCAATTTTATTGTTATCTAAAAGTAATTCTTCTTCTTTATTATTGAAAAACATATTTTTGATTACGGATAAATAGTAAAAAGCAGCAATCACTGAGCTTATAACGGCAATAATAGATAGAACATATAAACCTTCGTTTATAGAAGCTGATAAAATAAAAAATTTAGCAAAAAAACCTGCAAATGGTGGGATACCTGCCAGAGAAAATAAGAAAACAAGCATAGCTATTGATTTTGAGCGAGAGCTAAAACGAAGTCCATTTAATTCAGAAATTTTTGTTAACTCACCTTCACTAGATCTTAAATTAAGAATAACTGTGAATATGCCAAAAATTGTAATGAGGTATATTATTAAATAAAAGAATATTGTCCCTTCAGACATCAATTCATAACTCATTATCCCTAAAAGGATGAATCCTACATGATTGATTGAACTAAAAGCCAACAATCTTTTAATAATTTTTTGTGTTATTGCTCCGTATACTCCGACTAAAAGTGAAATAGCACATACTATTTGAAAGATATAGAAGAGTGAGTCAATTTCTGAGATATTTAATTCGTGATATATCCTAAATAAAAATATCAATGAGGCAAATTTTGGCAAACTAGCAAAAAATAAAGCTGAAATCGTTGGCGAGCCCTCATAAACATCAGGAGTCCAAATATGAAAAGGAGCAGCGGAAACTTTAAAAAATAAAGAGATTAAAATCAAGGAAAGGCCAATTTCGCTTAAATAAGAGTAATTATTTAAAGCCTGAAAATAAAAACTCCCTGTATCAAAATAAACCATGGATATACCAAATAAAAGAAACCCTGAGGACAAAGCACCTAAAGAGAAATATTTTATTCCCGCCTCATTAGATTTTAAATTTTTAGTATTGAATGCAGCCATTAAATAGAGCGATAAAGACTGTAGCTCCAGACCAATGAAGGCAGTTAGAAAATTATCACTTGAAATTAAAACGAATGAACCAAGCGTAGCGAAAAGAATAAAAAGAATATATTCATACCTAAATAAATTTTCATTTTTCAGAGGTCTCTTAACTAATAAGATAAAAATTAACGATCCCAGTGAAAGCAAAATCTTTGATAATAGGATTAAGCTTATGGTATTAGGTGAGTGGTTTGTATTTAAATATAAAGTAGAGCCGTTGAATATCAAAAAAAAGGACAATATGGCAAAACCTAAAACATTTAAACTAATCGATGAACCTTTATTTATGAGCCCAAGGGTTAATGTTGATAGGATTAATATCAAAAGAATTATCTCTGGAGCAAAAGAATAAAAATTTATCATTATGAAAGTATTCCTATATTTATACTTTGATCAATCATTTGAAATAAAATTTTTGGATAGACGCCTAAAAGAATAGTTAATATTGCTAATAATGAAAAATAAAATAATTCTATTCTACTCAAATCAGTAAGATTTTTAATCTCACTTTTTATATCACCAAAATTAATGTTTTTATAAAGAAGCAACATATAGGAAGCACCCAATATAACCCCAACAGCAGTAAATATCGTTAAATAAACATTAATTGAGATAGTGGAAATAATAACAAGAAATTCACCAACAAAACCACTAGTTCCAGGCAACCCTACTGAAGAGAGCATAAAAATCATAAAAAAGAATGAATATTTTGGCATCACATTACTAACCCCACTATAGTCAGCAATCATTCGCGTATGATGCCTTTCATAAACTACACCAACGATTAAAAATAAAGCCGCAGATACTATTCCATGGCTAATCATCTGAAAGTAAGCTCCATTCATGCCATCTTGGGTAAGGGTAAATATACCTATGGTTACAAATCCCATATGAGCAACAGAAGAATACGCGATCATTTTTTTCATATCCATCTGTCTTAAAGCTACGATTGAAGTGTAGACAATAGCAATGCAACTAAGAGTGAAGATAAGAGGTTGAAAATATACAGAGGCATATTCAAAAAATGGAATAGACAATCTCATAAATCCATATGCACCTAATTTTAATAAGACACCTGCTAAAATCACCGATCCACTTGTAGGAGCTTGAACGTGCGCATCAGGGAGCCAAGTGTGGAAAGGAAACATAGGCACCTTGACAGCAAAAGATGCAAAAAAACATAAAAATAGTATTAACTGTATTTGGTTATCAAATACATATTCAGAGATGATTTCGATATTACCCGTCCCCGTAATAGAAATTACATAGATAATTGCAAGTAACATCAAAACAGATCCAGCTAAAGTGTAGAGAAAGAATTTAAATGCAGCATATAAACGATTATCTCCTCCCCAAATTCCAATAATTAAAAACATAGGTATGAGCACCGCTTCAAAAAATACATAAAAGATAACTATATCTATGCTGACAAAAACACCGATTATAAAACTTTCTAAAAGTAAAAAATAAACAACAAATTCTTTAACCCTATGCTGTATTGAATTCCATGAACAAAGCAAACAAATTGGAACTAAAAAGGTTGTTAAAAGTATTAATGGAATAGAAACACCATCTACTCCGAGATAATAATTGATATCAAATTTATCAAACCAGGTATGAAATTCCTTGAACTGATATCCATTCTTAGATCGATCATAAAATATAGGTAAAAGCAAACTCAGCAAAAATTCACCAGAAGAGATCCATAATCCTGATAAGAATATAGTTCTATTTTTTAGTTGAGAGCTATTAGATAAAGATAGGGTTAGTGCTCCAATTAAGGGCGTTAAAATTAACAGGGATAAAATAGGAAAACTCATTAA
>JAQWPC010000093.1:0-6150 GCA_029245555.1 Alphaproteobacteria bacterium | reverse complement strand
TATTTCTTCTGTTGTTGCCCATACAGGGAATCCTGGTCAAGTGAATTATACTGCTTCAAAAGCTGCAATTTCTGGAATGGTTAAATCATTAGCATTAGAGCTATCAAGTCGTAATATTACGGTTAATAGTGTTGCCCCTGGTTTTATTCAGTCAAATATGACCGATAAGCTCAATGATGGTCAAAAAAACATTATTTTGGATAAAATTCCTATGAAAAAACTTGGAAATCCTGAGGATATAGCAAAAGCAGTAGGCTTTTTATGTTCTGATAACGCTAGTTATATTACAGGCCAAACAATTCACGTTAATGGTGGGTTAGCTCTAATATAATAATATAATAAATTATTTGAATATTATAAATAATGTGGTACGAACGTTAAAAATTATTACTACGAGGTTTTAAAATGAGCGATATTGAAGAAAGAGTAAAAAAAATTGTTGTTGAGCACTTAGGTGTGGAAGAATCAAAGATTCAAAGCGACTCAAAATTTATAGATGATTTAGGAGCTGACAGCCTAGACACAGTAGAGCTAGTTATGGCTTTTGAAGAAGAGTTTGGCTGTGAAATCCCAGACGACGCAGCTGAAAAAATTGTTACACTTAAAGATGCTGTAACTTATCTCTCAGCTAATTCTAATTAAATTAAAAAAGCATTTAACAGTTGAGGCGAGTAGTTGTTACAGGCCTAGGGACGATTAACCCTTTAGGAAATTCAGTTGAAAGTAGCTGGCAAGCTCTTGTTAACTCAAAGAGTGGTATAAAAACAATAGATACTTTTAATACCGAAGGCTATCCCTGTAAAATTGCCGCCACTGTTGACGACTCTTTTATTGATGAAAATATTGTATCAGCTAGAGATCTTAGGAAAATAGACAGATTTATAGCGCTTGGCCTAATTGCTGCTGATGAAGCAATTAAAGACTCTGGTTTTGTATCTGATGAAAACTCATCATTGAGTTCTGGTGTTATGGTAGGTTCTGGAATAGGAGGGTTGGATACAATTTATAAAAATTCTTCCATACTTGACAATCAAGGAATAAGAAAAATATCCCCTTTTTTTATACCTTCGGCACTAATAAACTTATTATCTGGACACATCTCTATACGATATAATTTAAAAGGCCCAAACAGCTCTCCAGTTACGGCATGCGCTACGGGGACTCATGCAATTGGAGATTCATTTACACTTATTAAAAATGGAAAAGCTGACTTGATGGTCTGTGGTGGTGCTGAAGCAGCAATATGCCCAATTGGTATTGCAGGCTTTTCTGCTGCTCGGGCATTATGCGATACTTTTAATGATAACCCCTCTAAAGGGTCCAGGCCATGGGATAAAGATAGATCCGGTTTTGTTATGGGTGAGGGAGCTGGAGTTTTAATCCTAGAGGAATTTGAGCATGCAAAAAAAAGAAATGCAAAAATATATGGTGAAGTAAAAGGTTATGGCTTATCAGGAGATGCTTTTCATATTACAAAACCATCTGAGGATGGTAGTGGCGGATTTAGGGCTATGCAAATGGCTTTAAAAGAATCTAAATTAGCATCAGATGAGATTAATTATATTAATGCTCATGGTACATCAACGCCTGTTGGCGATATGATTGAATTATCAGCAGTTGAAAAACTATTCGGTTCTAATGAAAATTTATTTATGAGCTCAAATAAATCAGCCATAGGACATTTATTAGGTGCGGCTGGAGCTGTTGAAGCTGTATTCTCTTTAAAATCCTTAGAAAACAAAACACTTCCTCCAACACTTAATCTAGACAACCCAAGCACTACAACAAAAATTAATCTTATTCCCCATGAGTCTATTTCAGAGCCTATAGATAATTTAATTTCAAATTCATTTGGTTTTGGGGGAACTAACGCAAGTTTAATATTTGGAAATTAGAAGTAAAAACTTTTGTATTGTTTTGTCATCACCTTCGGGCGCAGGTAAGACTTCTATTTCAAAAAAAATTCTCATTAAAGATAAAAAAATTGCTTTATCAATTTCATGTACCACAAGACCTAGAAGAGTAGGTGAAAAAAATAAGAAAGATTATATTTTTATTGATGATTTAAATTTTGAAAAAATTAAAAAAGAAAAAGGCTTTTTAGAGAGTGCTAAGGTCTTTGGCTATCAGTATGGCACTCTAAAAAAAACTGTAGAGAATTTTTTTAATAAAAAAAAAGACGTTCTTTTTGATATAGATTGGCAGGGATATCAACAATTGAAACAAAGTGGCCAAGAAGTAGTGGGGATATTTATCTTACCACCTAGTAAAAAAGAACTGATTCAAAGATTAGAAAAAAGGGGTAGGGATACCAAATTAGAAATGAAAAAAAGAATGAGCATGGTGCAAGACGAAATTTCCCACTTCCCTGAGTATGACTACGTTGTAATAAACAAAGATATGGATGTATGTGTCAATCAGATTTTAAGTATAATTTCTTCAGAACGATTAAAAAGATCAAGATTGGCAAACTTAACTAAATTTGTTGATAAATTTAGACGTTAATTTCTCTGAAAATATCAATTAATGATGTCAATTTAAGCTTTTCAGCCCTAAGGTTTAAATCGAAATCACCCTTAATATTATAATCTTTAAGTAAATTTTTAAGGGATTTTCTCTTATGTGAGAATAGTTTTCTTTTAAAACGTATATAGTTATCAATTTCAATTTCTTTTAAAAGGAACTCTTCTTTTCTTTCAAAGGTTAAAATAGATGAATTAACTTTAGGTATTGGCCTAAAACAATTTTTACTGACATTAAATCTTAATTTCACATCATAAAAACAATTTATAAGAGCATTAATTGAATTAAGATTAATGTCTAACAGTCTAGAAGCAAATTCTTTTTGAAACATCAAAATCATTTTTTTAGGCCTTAAATTTAATGAAGAAAGTTGAACTAAAACTTGAGAAGAAATATTATAAGGTAGGTTTGAAATAATCAAATCATAAGACTTTTTAATTTTATAATTCAAAATATTTTCATTTTCTATATCAACATTTTTATTTTTTAAATATTTATTTTTTAAATTTTTAAAAAGATCTTCATCTATTTCAACTAATTTTAAATTTTCAGGGTTTTTTTTAAGAATATTATCGGTTAGTCTTCCATCACCAGGGCCAATTTCTAAAATTTTAAGATTTGAAGAAGAAATTAAATCAGTAATTTTATTTAATATATTATTGTCGATCAAAAAATTTTGACCATATTTTTTTTTTAGATTTTCATACATTCAATAAAAGAAATTATATTAGCTTTATTTTTAAATTTGATATCTTTAGCCGTTCCATGAGCTGGGCTTAATCTTCGATATTTTAAGCCTAGGGTAATATTAATCATTTTTTTATTTAGCGCTTTAAATGGAATTAAGACTTGATCATGATAGGTTGAAATAAATAAAGTATTTTTTTTAAATGTATAGAATGAACTATCCGCAGAAAAAGGACCTTTTATATTTTTAAAAAACTTAAGAGTTTTTTTAATAATATAATCCTCATCTCCTATTGTTCTATTTTCGCCACAATGTGGATTATAACATAGAAATTTAATTGTTTTAAAATTTAAGGTATATTGCTTTTCTCTTATTATTTTCAAAAGAAAAGCTAAATTTGATTTTAATTTCTTACTTTCTATGTAAAAGTGAACATCTTTAACATTTATATGAGTAGTCAGGGGAATGACTGAAAAATTATCTCCATATAAAAGCATAATTGTTTTTTCTTTGTTAATCTCAGCTAAATATTCTGTCATTCCAATAAATGCTGTTTCTTTTTTGAATATAGATTTATCAATTGCCATTGTTACTAAATCTATTCTTGTGTTTCTACTTATAAGATTAGCTATTTTTATTTGATTCAAAAGATTTTCAAATTTTTTTTTACTTATATGATCAACGTTAAAAATATTAAGAAGATTAGAATCAACCTTATCAAAGTCATATGGGTCAATTATCGTATTTATCTTTAAATTATTTTTAATTTTTTTTTGATATTTTTGAAAATCGTCTTTGTTACCAATTATAATGTATTTAACTTTATTTTTTAATAAAGAGAATGATTTACAAATTATTTCAATATTAATTGAGTCACAATCACCCAAAAATATATATTTTTTTTTAATTGATATTTTTGCCATATATTAATTTATTAAAAGAGTCTTGGATTTGTGTTTCTATATACTCAATTATTGATTTATCTATATATTGAATAATTTTATTATTCACACATACTTGAAATAATTGATCATTAATTAATGCAGTATAATTTGACGTTTTATTTTTTAAATTATTAAAATAATTTTCTTGAAAACTCGCATTATTTTTTAAATCAATGAAATCTAAAATAGTTAGGCAGTTATTATTGCTAATTGGCAATTTAAGTTCACTTAGTGACTCAACTATATTTTTAAATTTTATAAAATCTAGGCTACTGTTATAATATTCAAAAATAAACTCATCTTTTATTTTTTTAAATCTTATAAAATCTCTAATAAATATATTATTAAAATTATCTTGACCAAACTCCATAAGTATCTGTTGATCAATTCTAGCCAGATATTGAATATTATTGTTTTTTAGATCATTTATAATTTTTTTTTGTAAAACTAATTTTTTTATAGCTTTATTCTTTTCTAAAAGAATGTTGTCTAACTGTAATGAAAGATCTATGTAATTTTTTAGATCTAAATCAGTGATTATAATTCCTGATTTATCGTATAATATTTTTGCTTCTAAATTATAGATATTTGTAAAAATAAATATCAGAATTAAAATGAGAGGATATTTTCTAATTACTTGTATCATTATTTAAATAAATTATTTTCACCCTCTGATAAAAAACCTAAATATTCTAAATTGTACATCAAAGAGATTTTTTCTTCTGGTAGGGTGTTAAAATTATCATTAAATCTTGTATTACTGTAGCTAATATCTAACTTAGAGCATTCATCAAATATGCTTAATGTAAGTTTTTCTGAATATGGGCTATAATTGTTTTTTAAATCCATGTTGGATGAATAGGAGAGAGACAAATTATTATTTATTTTTTTAGAAGCTCTTATATCTAGGGCTTTTGTATCTTGTGAAATTTCTTCAAAGGCGCTTTTGTCTGTTTCATTATAGCTCAGAAAAATTTCTATGGGTTTGTTAAATTTTAGAGAGTAGCTCATTTCTTTTTTATCAAGTTCATCTTTGTCTATTCTTAAATTGGTTACAAAATTTATATTTTCATTATTAGTTTTAAGCTCAATGGCATAATCTGAAAAATGTCCACTCTGATTTATTTTTTTAGCATAATTATTTTTTTTATTAAGATCATATGATTGATTAATCTTTGTTGATAATTTTTGACTTAACAAATCAAATCTATTTTCTAATCCATAAACAATTCTTGGAGTGTTATCATTTAAATCATTACCGTAAAAGCGATTATCCGAATATTGATTTGTATAATTGAAACTTATTGAATTGCTATCTTCATTAATAAGATTATTCGAACTTACAAATTCTTTAGGATATATAAATTTTACCCTAGGAGATGCATATTTATAATTATTTAAATATATATCTGAGCTTAATAAAAAATTAAGTTTTGACTCTTGTCTATTTAAATTCGATTCTAAAAATCGATATTCATTATGAGATCCATTTAATCTTATTTTATTATAAGCATTAAAGCCTTCAAATGATTTATTAATTGATAAAATATTGTTTAGATTGAATGAATGATTTTCTGATGGATTGGTGATACTAGATTCATCTCTTTTTAAGATTCTATAATCAAACTCCAGATTTAGATCATTATTATTTGATAGCAAAAATTGACTTCTATATTGCACAGATGGAGATAGTGGAACTTGATTAATATCAGTGGCATTAAAAGCACTCACAGATGAAATCTCACTTTTTAAATAATCATCACCACTAAATAAATCAAAATTTTCTGATTTTATGTAGATATCTTCAAATGTAATTGGTTGAGTATTTATAGATCTAGTGGCAGATACACTATTGGTAAATAGACCATTAGTTGAGACAATCATGTTTTTATTAATTATTTGTTTGGAATTAAATTTTACTGATGACGCAACTATGTCACTTCCTTCGTTTTTTAGATTATCAATAGTAAGCTCCGTATTCCCACCACTACTTTT
>JAQWPC010000081.1:0-6797 GCA_029245555.1 Alphaproteobacteria bacterium | reverse complement strand
ATTTACGGCCGGATCGGTTTCGATAAGCTCAACATTTAAACCTAAAGACTTTAATTCTTTTACAAGAACATGAAATGACTCAGGAATTCCACTTTCAAAGTTATAATCTCCCCTAATAAGGGCTTCATAAACTTTGGTTCTTCCAGCCACATCGTCAGATTTGATAGTTAAAATTTCTTGAAGTGTATTAGATGCACCATAAGCTTCTAATGCCCAAACTTCCATTTCACCAAATCTTTGTCCACCAAATTGAGCTTTACCACCAAGTGGTTGCTGCGTTACAAGACTATAAGGTCCAATTGATCGCGCATGAATTTTATCGTCAATTAAGTGGTGTAATTTTAAAATATATTTATAACCAACAGTTACTTTTCTCTCAAACCTCTCACCCGATCTGCCATCGTGAAGGTAAACTTGACCGCTATTATCAAATCCTGCTTTATCTAAAAGGCTTGTTATTTCAGCTGTGTTAGTTCCATCAAAAACAGGAGTGGCAAATGTAACACCTTTTTCTAAATTAGAAGCCAATTCAATTAGTTGGTCATCATTCATATTTTTGATTTCAATATTTGAGTCTTTATTTTGTTCGTAGAAATTAGCTAGGAAGTCTTTTAATTGTAAAATATTTCCTTCTTTTTTAGCTAAATCCAAACTTTTCGAAATCTGCTTACCTAAACCAAAAGCAGCCCAGCCTAGATGAGTTTCTAAAATCTGTCCAATATTCATTCTACTTGGAACACCTAAAGGATTAAGCAATACATCTACTGGGGTACCATCTTCTAAGAAAGGCATATCTTCAATTGGAACTATTTTTGAAATAACACCTTTATTCCCATGTCGACCAGCCATTTTATCTCCTGCCTGAAGTTTTCTTTTTACAGCCACAAAAACCTTAACAACTTTTAAAACACCAGGTAGCAGGTCATCTCCGCTCTGAATTTTTTCAATTTTGTTTTGAAATTTCTTATCCAATAGGATAATTGCATCATTGTAGATTTTCTTTTGTGAGTTAAAAGTTTCCATAGTAGCTTCATCGTTTACAGAAATTTGCTCTAAGAAATCAATATTTTTGTTTTCTAAATCAGAGTCAGATATTTTATTATCTTTAGATATACTACCTACATTTACACTAGATGTTTTATTTCTAAAGAGACTAACTAAGTTTTGTTTATAGTTATTTTCTAAAATATTCTTTTCATCATCTTTATCTTTAGAAAGGCGATCTATCTCTACTCTTTCAATAGCAATAGTTCTTTCATCTTTATCTACACCTCTTCTAACTAAGACCTGAACATCAACAACAACACCAGAGTATCCAGTTGGTAACCTTAAAGATGAGTCTTTCACATCTGCTGCTTTCTCAGAGAAAATAGCTCTTAATAATTTTTCTTCAGGAGTTATTGGTGAGTCACCTTTAGGTGAAACTTTTCCTACTAGAATGTCACCATGTTTAACCTCAGAACCAATATAAACAATACCTGCCTCATCAAGATTAGTGATACTCTCATCACCGACATTGGGCATATCTCTAGTAATTTCTTCGGGGCCTAATTTTGTATCCCTACATAACACTTCAAATTCTTCAATATGAATTGATGTAAATCTATCTTCATGGACAACTCTTTCTGACATTATAATTGAGTCTTCAAAGTTATAACCATTCCAAGGCATAAAGCCGACTAGTAGATTTCTTCCTAAGGCGAGTTCACCTAAATCAGTTGAAGGGCCATCTGCGATGATATCTCCTCTTTCTACGTAATCTCCTATTTTTACAATAGGTTTTTGATTAATAGCTGTGCTTTGATTAGATCTTTGGAATTTTTTTAAGTTATAAATATCAACGCCACTTTTATCTTTGCTAATGTTCTTGGAGTCAGATCTAACAACAATTCTTGATGAGTCAACTTGATGGACATATCCATTGTTTTTTGCAACAACAACAGCACCACTATCTCAAGCCACCTTCGAATCAAATCCTGTTCCAACTAAAGGAGCTTCGCTCTTAACAAGAGGTACAGCCTGTCTCATCATATTTGAACCCATGAGTGCTCTATTAGCATCGTCATTTTCGAGGAAAGGAATTAATGATGCCGCAACAGATACTAGTTGTTGAGGGTTAACATCCATAAAATCAATTTCAGAAGGGCCACAAAATATAAAGTCACCTCTTCTTCTACAACTTACAAACTCTTCAGAGAACAATCCATTTTCATCTAAAGGACTATTTGCCTGAGCTATCGTATAATTTTCCTCTTCATCTGCATTAAGATAAAGAACCTCATTGGTAACTTTACCATTTATAATTTTTCTATATGGGGTTTCAATAAAGCCATATTGATTAATTCTAGCAAAAGAAGATAAACTATTTATGAGACCAATGTTTGAACCCTCAGGAGTTTCAATTGGACATATTCTTCCATAGTGCGTGGTATGTACATCACGAACTTCAAAGCCCGCTCTCTCTCTTGTGAGTCCACCGGGACCTAATGCAGAAATTCTTCTTTTATGAGTAATTTCACTGAGTGGGTTTGTTTGGTCCATAAATTGGCTAAGTTGACTTGTTCCTGTAAACTCTTTTAAAACGGTTTGTATAGGTTTTGAATTAACAAGGTCTTGGGGCATAATAGATTCAATATCTACGGTTCCCATTTTTTCACGGATTGCTCTTTCCATTCGAACAAGACCAATTCTGTATTGATTTTCAATTAATTCACCAACAGATCTGACTCTACGATTACCAAGATGGTCAATATCATCTTTTCCTGCACTGTCGGTTTTCATATCAAAAAGTTTCTTTGCAACCGCAAGTATATCTGACTTGCTTAGAATTCTGATCTTGTTGTTCTTATCTAGAGATAAATATGAATTTAGCTTTACCCTGCCAACCTCTGATAGATCATATCTATCGTCACTAAAAAACATATTTTGAAATAAATAATTACTTGCCTCTAACGTTGGTGGTTCACCCGGTCTTAAAATTTTGAAAATATCAAATAAAGCTTCTTCTCTTGAATTGTTTTTATCAGCAACTAAAGAATTTATAATTCCTAAATTACCAGTAGCTTGGTTAGCGTTTATTATGGAAAATTCATTTATTGAGAGTTCATTTAATCTTTCAAAAAATTCTGCACCCAACAATGTTCCAGCTTCAGCATATACTAAACCATTATCATAATTAACTATGTCATTTGATAGATAGAAACCATAAAGATCTTCTTCGTTAAAAAAGAATTTATTAATTTTTTTATCTTGAATTTCTTTTAAAAGCTTAAGGGAAAGTTTTACATCTTTATAGGCAACAACATCTTTTGAAACTGGGTCAACCAGATTAAAAGGAAGGTTTTTGTATTTAAATTTATTTAAATCAAGAGAAACTACCCATCCATCTTTTTGTTTTTTAAAAGAAAAGGTCTCATAAAAATAAGTAAGGATTTCCTCAGAGGTCATTCCAGAAACTTTATAAATGTCTGGCTCAACTTTATTATGCTGACACTCTTCTAAATATTTTTCAGATGCTCTTGAGGGAAGTGCCTGAAGAATAGTAGTAGAAATCATTTTTTTCTTTCTATCTATTCTAAAAAATAAATTATCTTTATGATCAAATTCAAAATCTAACCAAGAGCCTCTATACGGAATAATTCTGGCATTATATAAAACTTTACCACTTGCATGAGTTTTTCCATCATCATGATCAAAAAACACGCCAGGAGAACGATGTAGCTGACTGACTACCACTCTTTCTGTTCCATTAACCACGAATGTACCGTTATTGGTCATAAGTGGTAAGTCA
The DNA here is from genome assembly GCA_029245555.1 of Alphaproteobacteria bacterium. Taxonomy (GTDB): domain Bacteria; phylum Pseudomonadota; class Alphaproteobacteria; order HIMB59; family HIMB59; genus HIMB59. The sequence continues at coordinate 3,007 of JAQWPC010000081.1, read as the reverse complement.
CCTAAATAAACAACTTGCTCCTTAATATCTCGTAAGGACTTTTCTCCTGTTTCTTCATTGATATCCCATATAATAAGTCTGAATGTAACCATAAGTGAGGCAGAAAAGGTAAGACCTTTTCTTCTACACTCATCGACATCATATTTAGGGTTATCTAGATAATAATCAATATAGTGGAGTTCAGATTTTCCTGCATAATCTTTAATGGGAAAGACAGAGTTAAAGACTTCTTGCAGGCCTGTATTTGAACGTTCCTCTACTGACTTTCCTAATTGTAGGAATTTATCATAAGAGATTTTTTGAATATCGACTAAATTTGGAACTTCAATCGTTTTACCGATCTTACCAAAAGAATAGCGGATACGTTTTTTTTCTGTGAAACTAAGTGGCATATTTATGTAGAACCTATAATAACTCTATGATTATTTAAGTTCTACTTTTGCGCCAGCGGCTTCTAGCTGTGTCTTCATAGCTTCGGCCTCATCTTTTTTCACACCTTCTTTTAATGTTTTAGGGGCTCCCTCAACCATATCTTTTGCCTCTTTGAGACCAAGACCAGTAATAGCTCTTACCTCTTTAATTACGTTAATTTTTTGATCACCTGCAGCAGTAAGAACAACATCAAAACTATCTTTTTCTTCTGCGGCCTCTGCAGCTGGAGCTGCTGCTGCTGCAGCAACGGGTGCAGCGGCTGTAACGCCCCACTTTTCTTCTAAAAGCTTTGAAAGCTCAGCTGCTTCTATAACTGTAAGAGTTGATAATTCATCAACAATTTTATTTAAATCTGTCATTTGTCTCTCCCTAAATTAGTCTTTTTTATTTTGTAATATTGAAATAATGTCTTGATCTGGTCTTTGCAGTATTCGTGCAATTTTAGATGCAGGAGCATTAATCAACCCAACTATTTTTCCTCTAATTTCGTCTAGAGAAGGTAAAGTTGCAACCTTTGCTATATCGTCTTTTGAATATAGCATGTCATCAAAAAAAGCTACCTCTGCAGATAACTTTTTTAAATCTTTTTCATACTTTTTACAAACTTTAGCTGTTCCAACAGGATTATTTGTAAAAATTAAAAGTTTTTGTTGAGATAAAAATTCACTAAGTGGTTTTTTCTTTTCATCATTATCTAAAAAAATTTTAACAATATTATTTTTAGAAACTTTAGTAACGCCTTCATTGTTTCTAATTTCAGTTCTAAAATCTATCATTTCTTTAACAGACATTTTTGTGAAAGAAGTAACAAAGAGCGCTGAGTATTCTTTTGACATCTTATCAAGATTTTCGATGTATTCTTTTTTTTCTAATTTATTCATATTATTCTTATTTATATTTCTAACTTCAGACCAAAACCCATGGATGAAGATACAAAAACAGAGTTAATAAAATTTCCTTTTAAACCAGAAGGCTTAATCTTTTTAATTTCATCAATAAATGAAACTGTGTTTTCAGCAAGTTGATTTTCATCGAAGCTTAATTTTCCAAGAGCAGCGTGTATGGTGCCCGCTTTATCATTTTTATAGGCAACCAAACCTTTATTAATATTTTCTATAGTGCCTTTAACATCATTTGTTACAGTTCCTGTTTTAGGATTAGGCATCAAACCCTTAGGCCCTAATACTTTTGCTATCTTACTAACTACAGACATCATATCTGGATTGGATATAATAACATCTACATCAATATTTTCTTGAAGAGATGAAACTAAATCTTCACCTCCAACTTTTTTTACCCCTAATGATTTTGCATCGTCGGCATTCTTACCTTGAGCAAAAACAGCTATATTAACTTTTTTACCTAGACCATGAGGAGGTACAAAACTTCCTCTTACATTTTGATCAGATTGCTTAGAGTCAATACCAGTATTGATTGATACTTCTAAAGACTCGTCAAATTTTACAAATTTCTTTTCTTTAATTAATTTAATGGCTTCATTGATTGGATAAGATTTATCTAAGTCAACTCCCTCCATTTGTTTCTTTCTATTTTTTGTAAACATTAAACTACTTCCATCCCCATAGATCTAGCTGAGCCTAAAATAATTTTTGAAGCCTGATCTACATCGTATGCATTTAAATCTTCTAATTTTTCTTTAGCAATATCTTTGATTTGTGCCATAGTTACTTTTCCTAATTTTGATCTACCAGGAGTTTGGCAACCTTTTTTAATTTTAGCAGCCTTTTTAAGATAAAAAGTAACAGGAGGCTTCTTTGTAACAAAGTCAAATGATCTATCCTTGTAAGCAGTAATAATAGTTGGGATAGGTGCTCCTTTTTCTAAATCTTTTGTTGCATCGTTAAACTGTTTACAAAAATCTTGTATGTTTAAACCTTTTTGCCCAAGAGCGGGACCAACAGGAGGTGCGGGATTCGCAGAACCTGCAGGTATTTGTAATTTTATAAATCCTAGAATTTCTTTTGCCATTTTTTAACCTTTTACCACTTGTGAATAGTCTAATTCCAACGGTGTTGGTCTCCCAAAAATTGAGACGGACACTTTAAGCTTTTGTCTTGAACTGTCAACCTCTTCTATTGTTCCACTAAAAGAAGCAAAGGGTCCATCAGAGACTTTTATTTGCTCCCCTACTTCGTACTCAAATTTAGGCTTAGGATTATCAACTCCTTCAGTAATATCCTGAAGAAGTTTTGAGACTTCTCTCTCTGAAATTGCGATAGGCTTATCTTTTGTACCCAAGAAGTTTGATACTTTAGGAACGTTTCTTACAAGATGCCACGTATCATCATTCATAAACATTTTTACAAGGACGTAACCAGGGAAAAATTTTTTCTCAGAATTAACTCTTACCCCTCTTCTTACCTCAACAACAGCTTGGGTAGGAACTGAAACTTCTTCAATAAGATCTTCAATACCATCTTTAGTTGCTTCGTCCATTATTGCGTCAGCGATTTTTTTTTCAAAACCTGAGTGACAATGCACGACATACCATTTAGATGAAGTAGAACTAACAACCATTAATGAATTCCTATCCTAAAACTACTCTAACCAAGAA
>JAQWPC010000079.1:0-3152 GCA_029245555.1 Alphaproteobacteria bacterium | reverse complement strand
ATCCTCCATCAAAGTCCTTAAAGGATTAGAGGCTGTTCGTAAAAGACCCGGTATGTATATTGGGGATACCGATGATGGTACAGGCCTTCATCATATGGTCTATGAGGTTTTAGATAACTCTATCGATGAAGCCCTAGGGGGCTATTGTGACTCTATTCAATTAATCATTAATAAAGACGGATCGGCTACAATTTCTGATAACGGTAGAGGCATACCTGTTGATATGCATAAAACTGAAAAAGTACCAGCAGCTGAAGTAATTATGACCCAACTTCACGCAGGTGGTAAGTTTGATGATAATAGTTATAAGATATCGGGCGGTCTTCATGGAGTTGGTGTTTCTGTGGTGAATGCCCTATCTGAGAAGTTATCCTTAACTATTCGTCGTAACGGAAAAATTTATAATATGGAATTTAAAGACGGTGTTACGTCTAAAAAATTAAAAGAAGTAGGCTCTATGAAAAAAACAGAGCGCACCGGCACGATGGTTCAATTTTGGCCATCTAAAAAAATATTTACTGATATTACTTTTGTTTTAAAAACTTTGGAAAATAGAGTTCGACAATTAGCTTTTTTAAATTCAAATGTTCGTGTGACACTTACTGATATGCGGCAAGCTAAAGCAGAGCCAATTGAATTTCATTATCAAGGTGGCCTATCATCTTATGTTCAATTTTTAAATGCTCGCAAATCTACATTAAACAAAATCATTCCCTTTGAAGGAGAGAGTGGTGGCGTTAAGGTTGAAGGGGCATTACAGTGGAATGATGGTTATTCTGAGAATATGTTATGTTTTACAAATAATATTCCTCAGGGCGATGGTGGTACGCACCTTCAAGGATTTCGTTCAGCGTTAACTCGCTCATTGGTTGCCTATTCTAATAGCGTAGCTGTTGCCAAAAAAGGTAATATTACTTTATCAGGTGATGACGCAAGAGAAGGGATGACATGTGTGCTTTCTGTGAAAGTGCCTGACCCTAAATTTTCTTCCCAAACAAAAGACAAGTTAGTCTCTTCTGAAGTTCGACCTATTGTTGAAAAAGTTGTAGCAGAGCAGTTAAGCTCGTGGTTAGAACAAACACCCGGTGAAGCTAAAAAAATTGTATCAAAGATTGTAGAAGCAGCTAGTGCTCGAGAAGCGGCTCGTAAAGCACGTGAGCTGACAAGAAGAAAAAATGTTTTAGAGTCATCTTCTCTTCCTGGAAAACTTGCAGATTGCCAAGAAAAAGATCCTGCTAATTCCGAACTATTCATTGTTGAGGGTGATTCTGCTGGAGGTTCAGCAAAACAGGGACGTGATAGAGCCACACAAGCAATTTTACCGTTGCGAGGTAAAATTTTAAATGTGATCAAAGCTAATCCTCACAGGATTCTAGAAAACAATGAAATTTCAGCACTTATTACAGCTATTGGTGGAGGCTACGGCAATCCGCCAAAAGATAAAGATTTTAACAAATCAGATTATTTTAATGCTGATGCAATGCGATATCATAAGATTGTTATTATGACAGACGCAGATGTAGATGGCAGTCATATAAGAACCCTTATTTTAACTTTTTTCTATCAGTTTATGAGAGACATTATCACCGAAGGAAGGCTTTATATAGCTCAGCCACCTCTTTATAAAGTTAAAAAGGGCAATGCTGAAAATTATCTTTTAGATGATAAAGAATTAACAAAATTTCTTCTTACTAATAATAAAGATGATCTAGATTTCAATATCTTTGAAAAGAAGAAAAAAATTCAGTTAAAAGAAGATCAGCTAAATGAAATTATTGATTTAGCATCACGAGCAAACTCAGCTTATCAAAATCTAGATTTGACATATTTGGATTATCAATTCTTTGACCAGGTTATAAATACAGGCTTATTTTTACAAGACTTTATTCCGAATAAAGTTGATAAATCTCAATTTAAAAACTTTCTTTCTAATTTAAATGATATCTATAAATCTGAAAATATTAAATTTACTTTTCAAAGTATGATTAGCAATGAGCTAATTTTTCTTCAAGAAAAAGAAGGATATAATAAAATTATAAAAATACCCCTCGATAAGCTTTTGCTATTACGTGATTTTATGCCTGAGACGTCATTGGCCCTCTATAACAAAATGGGCTTTGCAAAATCCACGGATGTGTCTTTCGGTATTTCCAAAATTTCTAGTAAAGAGAATTTTACCTGTTATGGCTTAGTAGAATTTTTCAATACACTTTTTGAAATGAGTAAAAAAGGTCAATCTATTAGTCGATATAAAGGTTTAGGAGAAATGAACCCTGAACAATTATGGGAAACTACACTTGATCGTTCCAATAGAAAACTTTTACAGGTTAAACTCGTAGACCAAGTACATACTGAAAGACAATTAATTATGCTGATGGGTGATGATGTAACTGATCGTAAAAGTTTCATCCAGGATAATTCTGTCAAGGTTGCAAACTTAGATATCTAAGTTGGATACCACCAAAAAATTCCTATTTGTTAACTCATCTGATTTTATTTTAATTCGACTGATTGCTTTTGCTGGGCAGGCAATAACTATTGGTTTTAGCCAGTATTTCTTTAATTTCTCACCTCTTGTGACATGGTTTTCTTGGGGAGTTGCCTTGTTCTTATTGTTAAGCGTCGGCTTGGCTTATTACCTTTTTAAAAAAGGTGATAAAATTTTATCTGAAAAACAAATCTTTCTTTTTTTATGTTTTGATATTCTTCAAATATCAATCTTAATTTCATTTAACGGGGGCTATACTAATCCTTTCATCTTTATTATTTTGGCACCAATAGCTATTGCTGCATCCTATTTAACCTTAGAAAGAATTTTGGTTATCTTAAGTTTAGCATTGGTTAGTTTTGCTTTGATTTTTAACTTCTTTATTGACCTCCCAGATATTGTTCGTCCAGATATAAGTATTTATTATAGCTTAGGTATCATGATCTCTCTTTTTATCAGTAGTATCTTTTTAGTTTTTTATCTTTATTACTTTTCACTTAATTACAAGAGTACTCAAAAAGCATATGAATTAGCTAGTAAACAACTACAAGATGAAAAAGAACTTTTAAAAGTTGGTGGTCTTGCTGCAGCAGCTGTCCATGAACTGGGAACACCATTAAATACAATTAACTTAATTGTAGGAGATTTTGACCAAGATAGAGAT
>JAQWPC010000039.1:0-2121 GCA_029245555.1 Alphaproteobacteria bacterium | reverse complement strand
ATCAGTAGTTGTGGTGTGATACCTGCTCCACTCATCATATTTATAACCGATAAAATTATTTAACATTGCTTCACTAAATACTTCTTTTGTTAATGGATCTGCCTTAAATGCATCAATTGCTTCTAATAGGTTCCTTGGTAGTGTTTTAATTTTCTTACCTTCCTCTTCAGTAATATCATAAAGACTCTTATTGGTAGCTTCAGGTGGTTGCATATTTTCAGTAATACCTTTGGTTACAGCTGCTGACATTAATGTAAAAGTTAAATATGGATTTTGTGTAAGATCTGAAGCTCTGTCTTCTATGCAAAATCTATTTTGTGGTAACCTGATCATTGCAGACCTATTATTACTTCCATAGGTCATATGTGTAGGGGCCCAGGTATGCATTCCGCCATCAAGACCTTCAACAGAAGGAACAAAACCGTTATAGGAATTAACTGTGGGACAAGCTAAAGCTGTGATAGCTGCACCATGCTCTAACATTCCAGCTACAGCATTCATAGCCCTTACTGAAAATTTGTCTCCATCTTTATATATATTCTTGTTTTTTTCGCTAATACATTCAACACTATGGTTAATATGAGCACCTGATCTCCAGTCACTTATCTGGGTTTTAGGCATAAAAGATATAAAATATCCATGTTTCTTTGCTATTTCCTTTAAAAGAACTCTTAAGAAAATAAATCTATCAGCCATACCTAACATATCAGTATAACCAAAATCCAATTCATATTGCCCGTATGCTCCCTCTGCAACGACATCGTGAAGATCCCATTTAAGGTCTTCATTTAAGATATCAATGATCTCTTTTAAAAAATCCATACCTTCAATTGAGTATTCAGAATCATAACCAAAAGCTTGCCTTCTTAATGGGATCGGATCTCTATCAATAGCTTTTACAGGTTTACCGTCTTCCCATTTCATTACAAAAAATTCTGGCTCCATGCCAACATAAAATTTAAAATCTGCTTCAGCATTCTTTTTAATTTGCTTTTTTAATGTTTGTCTTGGACAAACATCATATGGCTTACCATTCCACCAAAGATCAGAGAATACCCAAGCACAAGTTTTGTCCCAAGGACAAATTAATAACGAGTCAAGATCAGGAACAGGAATTTGGTCGTTATCAGCCGGGCCTAATTCAGGGACAAAAGAGACTGAGTGAACTGCAAATTGAGGACCTTTCCCAGAACATAAATCTTCGAAGTCACTTATAGGCATTGGTTTAGTTTTAGGACTACCTAAAAAATCAATCCAGTGAGAGTAAATGTATTTAACACCCTTAGACTCTAAATCTTTTTTTATTTCCTTAACCCTTTTTGGGTCAGGTAGTGCATCAACAAAATTTTCAATATATTCACCCATAATAGCTCCTCTTTTAATTTGAACAGTATAATAATAAAAAATTATTTTTCATTAAGAATAAATATTTAATTATGATAGATTTTTTTTATGAACATAAGTTTGTTTAAAAGAAAATGGCGGATGTTTTATAAAAGAGCATTCATTACTGCTTTTGTTATTCTTTCATTTATAACTATAGTAGATCAGGGTCTTTCAAATGCACTATTTGCTCGCAAGATAATAGATATCAGTACATTTGTTTTTGCGCTATTAAATATATTTTATTTTTCTATAGGCTCAGGGCTTATTGCAATTGTTGCGTTAGCTATAATGACTATAGCGACTAAAGAAAATTAACTTAACAATTTCAGCCAATTATTAATCTCAATTAATCTTTGGCCAAAGTCTTTATTTTCCTTGTTATTCAGGGTTTCAATAAAGTTATTGAACTCTAAGTTTGAAAAAAATTGTTGATACTGTTGTCTCCAAAAAATCATTAAATTCGATATATAGTCATATGGAAGTTCAGAATGGTATTGTGTACAAAAAATATTGTTTGATCTTGAATAAATAGACTGAATACAAAAATCATTTTTGGAAATTATTTCAAAATCAATTGGAATACGCTCAACTATATCGAAATGATGAGCGGGTGCATCAAAAATTTTAAGTTTATTTTTATAAATAGATTTATTTAAAACCGGATTTATAATTTCAATATTTTTTGAGTAACCAAATTCTGGTTTTTCACTTTTTATAACTTTCCCCCCTAGGGCA
>JAQWPC010000031.1:0-1773 GCA_029245555.1 Alphaproteobacteria bacterium | reverse complement strand
GCTTGAACTCTAGAACCTCTCATACCAACGCACGCACCAACGGGATCAATACTTGGATCATTTGATAATACAGATATTTTTGCCCTACTACCTGGTTCTCTTGCAACACTTTTAACGACTATAATGCCATCATATATCTCAGGAACTTCTTGTGTGAATAATGCTGCTAAAAAATCATTAGAAGATCTTGATAAAAATATCTGGGGTCCCCTAGTTTCTTGGGTGACGTCCACTATAAAAGATCTTAATCTATCTCCAGGCCTTAGTTGCTCTCTTGGAATCATTTGATCCCGTTTTATTATTGCTTCACCCCTACCTAGGTCAATTGTTACTGAGTGGTTTTCAACTCGTTTTATGGTTCCAACTACTATTTCACCTATGCGATCTTTATATTCAAGAAATTGTCTTTCGCGTTCAGCTTCTCTAACTTTTTGAGAAATAACTTGTTTAGCTGTTTGTGCAGCAATTCGACCAAAATCTATTGGAGGAAGGGCTTCTTTGTAAAAATCTCCAATTTGAAGTGTTAGTTTTCTCCTTTGTGCTTCATCAAAAGTCATTTGTGTTAATTGATTTTCAATAATTTCAACTACTTCTGTGAATTGAGCAATATTTATCGAACCGTTTTTTCTATCTATATTTGCCCTAATATCTCTTTCCAAGCCATATTTAGACCTTGCTGCTTTTTGAATAGCTTCTTCCATTGCCAAAATAACTTCTTCTTTATCAATAGATCTTTCTCTGGATACTGCTTCAGCAACCTGAATAAGTTCTAATCTAGGTATGGATTTTAATTCCATTGTGTTTCCTTATATAATTATTTACAATTTAGTTGATTTGTTTGTTCTCAATAGACCAATTAATATCCACATTTGCTTTATCAATTTCAAAGAAATCAATGTTCATTTCAAAGTCGTCGGTTTTTAAAATTATTAAATTTTTTTCGTCAACACCTTTTAAGAAACCAATATGAGTTTTTTTACCCATGAAAGGTTCTTTCAATATTATTTTAACTTTATTTCCTTTAAGCCACTTGTAATCATCTAATATTGTTAAAGGCCTATCTAAGCCTCCTGATGAAACCTCTAATATGTAACTCGAGCTTATTGGGTCATCAACTTCTAAATATGAAGATATTTGCTTACTCAAAAAAGTACAATCCTTAATATCCATTTCCCTATCTTTAATTCTCTCGGCCATAATCTGCAATGTTTTTTTCCCACTTGCGTTAATTACTTTAACACGAATGAGGTGATAGCCCAAAATTTTCAATCTTGTAAACAATAAGTCCTTAATATTATTTTCAATCATGTAACTTTTAAACTCTTCAAAATAAAAAAAAATGAGCTACAAAGCTCATCTTCAACATTATAATTTTAATTTAATAAAAAATCAATAACTTTGGATACGTGTAGTTAGTTCATCCTAAAATTTTTTTAAAAATAAACCAATGAGGATCTCTATTCTCATTTATAGCCTTTTGTTCATATTTTGTTGCAACATAATGAATCGGCTTAATTCTCCAATCATCCGCTGTTTCAGCTGTCCATTGAAATCCTGAATTATTTTGAAAAATCTCTAGTATCCAACTCTTCATAATAAAATGATCAGTTGCAAGAGTGATAATACCATTTATTTTTAAAACATTATAAAGAGAAATTAGGAAGTTATCTTGAATTAATCTTCTATTTTTGTGTTTAAATTTTGGCCAAGGATCTGGAAATAAAATTTTAATCTCAGAAAATATATTTGAAGGAAAAAATTCAATAATTTTTC
>JAQWPC010000006.1:0-11873 GCA_029245555.1 Alphaproteobacteria bacterium | reverse complement strand
ATGTTTTTTTCACAGGCTTTTTTTTCACAATTACATCTAAGTTATCAAAAGGCTTTTCTATTTCTTTAGGTTCAGGTTTTTGCTTAACTTGTATTTCAAAATCATACTCCACCGGAGGTGGGGTTTGCTCTTCTGGTTCTTTTATTTTTTCTTGAGGTGCCTCTTCAATTACAAACTCATTAGCTTGATTAGAGCTACTATCTGTTAATATTTCTTCAGCCTCTTCTATGATCTTAGGCTCTGATATTTCTTGTATAATTTCTTGAGGCTCAGGTAATACTGGATCAGGGATAACTTCTTCAACCATAGGATCTGGAGTGGGTGCTTCCTCAATAGTATTTGGTTCTTCCTCAACTACCTCTTCTTGCATAGTTGGTATGATTTCGTTAATTTCTTCAACAAATTCTGGTGCTGCAGTTTCTTCTTCTACTATAAACATCTCTACTGGTAGGATCATTGGCACGTCACTGATTTCTTTTTGAAATGTAAAATTGATCATTGGAATTAAGATTAATAAATGAATTAAAAAAGAAATTGATTGAAAAAAAAAATCATTTTTTTTGTAACTAATATTTTCGATAAATAAAATTATTTTTTGGAAAGGGCTAAATAAAGAGATAGTACTCAATTAACTTGGCTTTTTAGTTACTAAAGCTATTTTCAAAAAACCAGAGGTGTTTAAAGCACCAAGAACTTTCATTACTTCTCCATAATTAATTGAAGTATCTGCCCTTAAAAAAATTCTAATATCTGTATTAGAGCCCGCAATAGTTTTTACTTTTTTAATAAGGTCCTCAAAGAGAATTAATTCCTCCCCTAAATAAATATTATTTTCTTCATTAATTGATATTTCTAAGGGTTCTTTTTGGGCATCTAAAGAGTTTGCCTCTACTTTGGGTAAATTAACTGGTACTCCCACCGTTAATAAAGGAGCGGTAACCATGAAAACAATCAGCAAAACTAACATTACATCAACCATAGGGGTGACATTAATATTAGAAACTGGACGAAGTTTTTTTCTCATTTAAAATTATTTTACTTGGCGAGATATTATATTAACCAAATCTTTCCCAAAAACCTCAGCCTCAGATAAATAATTATCAATTTTAGAAGTGATCATATTGTAAAAAGCAGTGGATGGGATAGCCACAAATAACCCTAGTGCCGTTACAAACAATGCCTCTGCGATTCCGGGAGCAACAACTGCTAAATTAGTATTTTGTGCAATAGCGATAGCTTGAAAGCTATTCATAATTCCCCAAACAGTTCCAAATAAACCGATGAAAGGCGCAACGGATCCCGATGAAGCCAAAAAAGATAACCCTTGATTCAATTTAGAGTCTTCAGTAGCAATGCTTAAATCAAGTGAGGTATAAAGTCTTTGAATAAAAGATGAGTCTATACTTTTTTTTTGGAGGCGAGATTTTTCATATTCGTTCATAATATTTCTAAAAATATTAGAGAAGCTCTCTTGATCAAAATCATCTATTTGTTGATGAAGTTCATCTAAAGAAACACCTGACCAAAAATGATTTTCAAATTGCTTTGAAATTTTACGTTGTTTACTGATCATCAATGTCTTTTGAATAATCAACTTCCAAGATTGGATTGAGAAAATCACCAAAAGAACAATTACTAGCTTAACAACCCAGTCTGATTTTAAAAACATGCCAAACATAGAAAAATCGACAGATCCTTCAATAGCTGCTAAATTTATTACTTCTTCCAATTATTAATCCTTTTCTTCCTCTAAGATCTTATTATCTAATTCTTGAGAAACTTTTTCAAAGTCATCTGAATGTACCATGATCCAAAATCCAGGTCTATTTTTTTCACATAGTGCAATGACAGGGGTTTTTTTTTCTTTATCGGCTAAAACTTTAGTATCATCCCAAAGTTTTACAGCTGAGTGTTTTGCTCTTAATTTACATTCAATAAATAAACTTTCGTGAATAACATCAGAGTGAGTAACTTTAGAATTAATGCCACTTAAAGCATTTCTAATTCCCCCAAAAAATTTTGAAACTAATCTCTCTCTATTTTTCCAAGCTTTATCAGGCACTAGAACCCTCTAACAACGAACTATCAAAATCTAAATTTGAGAAACAATTTTGAACATCATCATTGTCTTCCAAGTCATCGTTTAGTTTTATTAAACGATTTAATTCATCTTCCTTTTCAATTTTTACTGTCATATTCGACTTCCAAATAATTAATGCGCTCTCAATTTCAATATTTTTATCTCTAACTACTTTTTCTAGAGACGCCAATGACTCGAACTTACAATATAAATATGTCATATCATCCTCATAAGAGTAATCTTCTAATCCAAAATCCATTAATTCTTCAATAATTGAGTCCTCTAAACTTCCTTTAATTTGAATCTCGCCTACTTTGTCAAAATTGAAACTAACACTACCTGTTTCTCCTAAGTTTCCACCATTTTTAGAAAAAATAGATCTTATCTCTGATGCTGTCCTATTCTTGTTATCAGTTAAAGCCTCTACTATAAAAGCAGTTCCAAATGGGCCATAGCCTTCATATCTCACTTCTGCGTATTCAGTATTATCTGTGTTATTTTTATTAATTGCCCTATCAACATTATCTTTTGGCATATTTACACTTCTTGCTTTAGTGATGGCCAAACGTAGTCGTGGGTTAGACTCAGGATCGGTTCCTGCAATTTTTACAGCTATTTGAATTTCTCTTCCAATTTTAGAAAATTGTTTAGCTCTTTTTTTATCTTGAGCCCCTTTTCTAAATTGAATGTTTTTAAATTTTGAGTGACCTGCCATAGTTTAAGATAATAAATTACGATCCAAAACACCACCTATTTGAATGGATTGTATGGAATTAATTCCTTCCTTATTTGATTTAATTATAGCGCCTGAAATTGTTGCTTCACCATCAGCTGGCTCTAATCGATGGCTGTGGTTACCTGATCTCATTCTTTTAATTGCGGTATCTTTTTTCATTCCAATTACTGAGTTATAGTCTCCCGTCATACCAATATCGGTTTGAAAACAGGTGCCTTTATCTAAGACTCTAGCATCCATAGTAGGAATATGAACATGAGTTCCGTAAATTGCAGTAAATTTACCATCATAGTGTTGCGCTATCCCATTTTTTTCTGAGGTTACTTCTGCATGGACCTCTAAAAAGGCGAAGTCTATGCCATGATCATTAATTAAAGATAATATTTTTGTATCTATTGATTCGAAAGGATTGGTTAAAGGAAGGTCAATAAATGTCTGACCATGTACTTGGCAGACAAGGATCTTAGACCCTGAAGAGTGGTTAAAAATTTTATACCCCTGTCCAGGTGAGCCATCTGGAAAATTTAAGGGTCTTATTATACTGTGATCGGGATTGTTTTCCATATAAGGAATAATTTCATCTTTTTTCCATGCGTGATTACCCAATGTAATTGCGTCAGCCCCCCAATTAATAAAATCTTCATAAATTTTACCAGTGATGCCGTATCCAGCAGCTGAGTTTTCCCCATTAATAATAGTAAAATCTATGTGAAATTTTTTTTTAATATCAGGTAAGTGTCTTTGAAGAGCGTTTCTTCCAGATCGACCAACAACATCTCCAATAACTAAAAAATTCATATTACGTAGGTTGTATTCTCTGTACAAATATAATCAACTTTTTCATCAAAGTTCTCTTGAAATTGATAGTCTGTTTTTTGTAATTCAAATGCAGCTAAAATTGTTTTGAAATTTTTCTTTTTCTTTAAATCCATTATTGTTCTATCAAAAAAACCTCCTCCATACCCTACACGAAAACCTTCATTGTTAAATGCAACGCAAGAGGCAATTATGATATCAGGGTCATATGAGACTTGACCAGTAGGTTCCATAATTCCTCCAAAGCCTTTTTTCAAATCAGGAGAGATGGATGAATAAGGAAAATACTTAAGTGATTGATTTTTAGCTATTACCTTTGGAAGAAAGCATTTATGACTTTTACCTTCTAAGATTTTGGCTAAAAGCATAACATCAACTTCATTTTTATAAGGGTAAAAAAGACCAACTTTTATATTATCAGATAGATTGTCTATTAACTCTAAAATTTTTTCATTAATGGCTATTGATTTTTTTTTCAGCGTATCGCTGTCCATACTCAATCTAGATGACAAGTATAATTGTCGTATTTCTTTTTTATTCAATGGAAATTTGTTCGTGTATTTTTTCAAAGATCTGCTTTAAATCAGATTTTAAATTTTGATTTTCATTTTGAAGTTCTTGAATTCTACTTTCATAAAATAATTTTTGGTTTAAAGAGTCTTGTAAAATTTTTTCTTTTTTTAAAATTTCTTCCATCGATTTTAGATATGCTATTAAAGCTGAGGTTAAGAAAGGAACATTTTCTTTTTTTTCATTTTCAATTAATTCACTTATTGCACTACCAACTTCTTTCACGCGTTCAATATTTTGATCAGAACATTGAATTTTTAGAGGTCTTCCGCCAATACTTAAAGTTAAATTAGCCATCAATCTCTATTGATCCCAATAGTTCTTCAATTTTGTTTGTTGCCTTATCGATTAATTGAGATTTTTCTTCAAGCTCAGATGATTGCATCTCTAATTGAGATGATAATTCTTGCTCTTTTCTTTCTAAGTATTCAATCTTTGCATGAAGTTCCTCGTTCTGTTTGGTTAATTCAAGGTTGTTTGATTTATAATTTTGCAGTTTTAGGGCAATTTGCTCTATTTTTTGGAGTATTTGTTGTTGAAATTCGTTCATACTTTAATTATTAAGTATTACACAGAGTTATTCCATTGAAAAATTATACAAATCTTGCCAACTGCATTCGTTTTTTATCGATTGATGCAGTTGAAAAGGCAAAATCGGGTCACCCCGGAATGCCTATGGGCATGGCAGATATAGCCACTGTTCTCTTTCACGACTTTTTAACCCACAATCCTGCTGATCCAGAGTGGGTTTTACGAGATCGATTCGTCTTATCTAACGGTCATGGGTCAATGTTATTATATTCACTTCTATATTTGACGGGTTATAAAAAAATGACTCTTCAACAAATTAAAAATTTTCGCCAACTAGGATCCATTACCGCAGGCCATCCTGAATTTGAGCCGGATGCTGGGATTGAAATTACTACAGGACCTCTGGGTCAGGGTATCTCTAATGGAGTAGGTATGGCTTTAGCATTAAAAAAACTAACTGCAGAACACAATCTTAAAAGAACCCCAAAAGTCTTTGTTTTTTGTGGAGATGGATGTCTGATGGAAGGAATTAGTCAAGAAGCTATCAGCTTAGCTGGGCATTTGAAATTAGATAATCTTGTTTTGGTTTATGACAATAATAAAATCAGTATTGATGGCTCCACTGACTTATCCTTTAGTGATAACACTAATCTTCGTTTTAAATCTGTAAATTGGAACGTTCTCAATGGTGATGGACATAATCATAAAAATATTAAAGATTTATTTAAGAGATCACAAAGTTCAAACAAACCAAATCTTTTAAATTTTAAAACCATTATTGGATTTGGCTCTCCTAACAAGTCAGCAAAAGCTTCATCTCATGGATCACCTTTAGGTGCCGATGAAATATCTTTGACAAAAAAAGAACTCGGTTGGAAAGATCCTCCATTTCAGATCCCCTCTACCCTTCTTAAAGAGTGGAGACAGTCATCAAAAAGAAATTTAAAAATTTATGCTGAATCTAAAAAGTATACTAAAAAGATAAAAGGTCTAAAAAATCTCTCTACCCAAGTTATTAAATTGTTTGATGATATAACTAAAGAATTTAAAGATTTCAAAACTCCACAAGCTACTAGAAAATCATCTGAGGCTGTTTTACATTTTATCAATTCTAATGTTCCTATATTTGGAGGTTCTGCTGATTTAACAGGATCAAACAATACAAAAGGTAAGCAAATGAAAATAGTAAATCATAAAAATTTTAAAGCTCAATATATCCATTATGGCGTAAGAGAACATGGGATGGCCGCTATCATGAATGGTATCGCTTCAACAAAGCTCTATAAAACATATTCTGGAACATTTTTAAGTTTTGCAGACTACATGAAGCCCAGTCTTAGACTTGCAGCATTGATGAATATTGACCCTATCCAAGTTTTTACTCATGACTCTATTGGGTTAGGTGAAGATGGGCCAACGCACCAACCTATCGAACAACTAAATATGCTTCGGTTAATTCCTAATAGTTACGTGTTTCGCCCTTGCGATATGATGGAAACAATTGCCTGTTGGAAAACCGCGCTCTTAATTAACGAGGCTCCTTCTTTTATCTGTCTTTCAAGACAAAATTTGCCTCAAATTTCTAATAAAAAAATTAACATTGATGGCTTTAAGGGCGCCTATACCATCTTTGAGTCATCAAAAAACAATCATATCACTATTATTGCTACCGGATCAGAAGTTTCCCTAGCTATTGAAGTAGCTAATCGCTTAAAAGAATTCAAGGTTGAGACTAAGGTTGTCTCAATGCCAAGTTCATCGCTTTTTGATAAGCAGCAGAATTCTTTCAAAAATAAATTATTACAATCAAAATTGAATCAGACCTTTGTTATTGAGGCTGGCTCCACAATGTATTGGAATAAATTTACAAATCAGGAAAATATTTTTGGCATTGATGAATTTGGTGCTAGTGCACCTGCTAAAGAAGTTTTCAATAAATTTGGGCTAACCCCTAAACGTATCTCATCAACTATACTTAAAAGGATAAAATAAAATATGACTAAAAAAAAAGTAGCCATTAACGGTTTTGGTAGAATTGGAAGACTTGTATTTAGAGCTTACCTAGAAAGATCTCAAGAATTTAATGATACCTATGAAATTTCATACATTAATGACCTAGCTGATATTGATAGCAATATTCATTTGTTAAAATATGACAGTGTTCATGGTGCCCTTTCTCAAAAAGTTCAGAAAACTGCTGATAACAAATTTAAAGTTGGAGAAAATGAAATCATCATTACCTCAGAAAAAAATCCTGTAGACCTCAATTGGGGAGATAAAGGAGTAGATATTATTTTAGAGTGCACAGGTGTTTTTGCATCTAAAGAAAAAGCATTATCACATGTGGATAGTGGAGCAAAAAAAGTTATTGTTTCAGCACCTTGTACCAATGCTGATTTTACAGTCGTTCAAGGTGTAAATCATGCAAATATGAATTCCGATCATGTTGTTATTTCAAATGCTTCTTGTACAACTAATTGTTTATCTCCAGTGGCGTATGTTATTGATAAAGAGTTTGGTATTGAAAATGGCTACATGACTACTATTCATTCTTATACAGGCGATCAAAATACCGTTGACACTTTTCATAAAGATTTGAGAAGAGCTAGAGCCGCAGCTAATAATATTATTCCTACAAGTACAGGAGCTGCTAAAGCAGTCGGTTTGGTGCTCCCCCAGCTTCAAGGTAAATTGGACGGAACTGCAATCAGGGTACCGACACCAAATGTTTCTTTAGTTGATTTCAACTTTAATACTGCAAAACCTATATCTGTGGCGCTCTTAAATCAAAAATTTGAAGAGTATTCAAAAGGTCCTTTGAAAGGAATTCTTGGCGTAGACACCGATCCTAAGGTTTCTAGTGACTATAATCACGATGCTCGAAGCTCCATACTGGATTTAACTGAGACAACCACTGTATCTGATACTTTTGGGCGTATCTTAACTTGGTATGATAATGAATGGGGTTTTTCAAATAGAATGCTTGAGACTACTCAACAAGTCTGTAAATTATAAATAATTAGGAGAGAAGATGAAGGTTACTAATACAACAAAAAAAATTATTGCTAATTACACTCATGAAAATGTTGGAGTGAGATCTAATTTGATGAGAATGCTCGGTCAAGGAAAATTAGGTGGAACGGGCCGAATGATTATTTTACCTGTAGATCAAGGTTTTGAACATGGTCCAGATAGAAGTTTTGCTGTAAATCCTGCAGCGTATGACCCTAATTATCACCATCAACTCGCAATTGATGCAGGTCTCTCTGCCTATGCAGCTCCACTTGGTTTGCTTCAAACAAGCTCAGATAGCTTCCATGGACAAATTCCAACGATTTTAAAAATTAACAGCTCTAATACGCTTGCAACTTCTCTAGACCAAGCTGTAACTGGAAGCATCGATGATGCATTAAAGCTTGGTTGTTCTGCGATAGGTTTTACGATTTATCCAGGCTCTGATTGCAATTTCTCTTTGATGGAAGAATATCAAGCGTTAAGTCATGAAGCAAAAGCAAAAGGACTTGCGGTTGTATTATGGGCATATGCTCGAGGATCAAACATAAGTAAAAAAGGTGAAACTGCTATGAATATCATTTCATATGCTGCGCATATGTCTGCCCTATTAGGTGCCAATATCATTAAAGTTAAATTACCTAGTGATTTCTTAGAAGAAGACCCAACGAAAGCAGCTTTTGAAAATAATAATATTATAATGAGCACTTTAAAAGACAGAGTGGCCCATATTAAAAAAGTTGTCTTTGAAGGAAAAAGACTTGTGGTTTTTTCTGGCGGAGATGCAAAAGATGATTCTGCTTTAATGGATGAAATAAAAGCTATTCATCAAGGTGGGGGTAATGGATCGATTATTGGTCGAAACTGTTTTCAACGTAAACGTGAAGACTCACTTGCGCTTCTTGATCAGATGATACAAATCTATAAATCTAAATGAAAATAAACGCTATTGACTTAAAAATTGGCAATATAATCCAACACAACAACGGGCTTTGGAAAGTAGCTAAACTATCCCATACCCAGCCTGGTAAAGGCGGTGCATATATTCAAGCTGAGTTAAAAAATATTGCTACACAATCTAAATCTAACGAACGCTTTCGAAGTTCTGAGTCTGTAGAGAAAATTCGTGCTGAAGAAATTGAACATCAATTTTTATTTAGAAGTGGTGATGATTTCACTTTCATGAATAATCAAACCTATGAACAGATTATTCTTAACATTGATCAAGTAAATGAAGATACGGCAAGATTTCTTCAAGATGGTATGGAAGTATCAATTGAATTTTATGATGAGAAACCTATGAACGTTAATCCCCCTGAGCATCTTGTGGTTGAAATAGCAGAAACAGAGGCAGTTGTTAAAGGACAAACAGCATCTTCTTCTTATAAGCCTGCGATTTTAACGAATGGAGCAAGAGTAACAGTCCCTCCTCATATTGAAACGGGCGACAAAATTAAAATTAACTCTAAAGAGTTAACGTACATAGAAAAATCAAAATAATTTTTTTATGTCTATTATTCCACCAATCATAGTAGTTATGGAAAAAGCTTGCCGCAGTGCCGCTAAAGGGTTAGTGAGAGATTTTGGAGAGCTAGAAAAACTTCAAATATCTAAAAAAGATAAAAATGATTTTGTATCCTCGGCTGATCTAAGAGCTTCAGAAACTATAAATTATCACCTGCAAAAAGACCGTGCTGATTTTCTACAAATTGATGAAGAAACTTTTAAAAAAGAAGACTTAGAAAAACTAAAAGGAGATGCTCCCGTATTCATCTCTGATCCCCTCGATGGTACTAAAAATTTTATTCATGGTAATGCTTATTTCGCAGTTACAATTGGTTTAGTTCATAGAAAAGAAATAATTGCTGGCGTTACATATAACCCCATATTAAATGAATTGTTTTGGGCTCACAAAGGCTCAGGGTCATGGATAAATAATCAAAGACTGAGAGTCTCTCAAAGAGATAAGTTAGATGGTTGTATGTTTACATCAGGCGTACAAATCAAACATCCTGACATTCTGGAGGAAGGAATTAGTCAGATTGGCAACCTACAACGTAAAACAAGTGTTAGAATTTTAGGCTCTTCTGCGCTTGATTTAGCGCACGTAGCATCAGGGAAATTTGATGGTTTTTGGTGTAAGAGATTGAATATTTGGGATATTGCAGCAGGTATCCTTTTAGTTCGTGAGGCTGGTGGTATCTGTTTAAATGATAAAGGTAAAAATTTTGACACCCTCAATGATGATAGTTTAATAGCATCTAGCTCTGCTATTAGTAGCGAATTATTAAAAAACTTATAAATATTTACTTGATTTTTTTACTGTTGGTCTCTATTTTCTCTAGATCATGAAAGAAAAGATACATCCTGATTATCACGAGATTACAGTAGAACGTACTGACGGATCTACATATAAAACGCGTTCAACTTGGGGAAAAGCTGGCGATACTATGAAGTTAGAAATTGACCCCTTATCCCACCCCGCTTGGAACCAAGGTTCTGGTAAGATGGTTGACTCTGGTGGAAGAGTTGCACGTTTCAAAAATAAATATAAATCTTTCAATATTTAATTAAATTTAATATGTCAGACAACAAACCTTTAATGCCCCTAGCTACTGCCGTATGGCTTGTAGACAATACTGCTTTGAGTTTTTTTCAAATATCTCAGTTTTGTCAGCTCCATGAATTAGAAATTCAAAGCATAGCTGACGGTGAAGATGCTTACAAAATGCAAGGTCTCAACCCCATTGCCAGTGGCCAACTAACAATGGATGAAATCAAAAGGTGTGAGAATGATCCTTCTGCGTCTCTTGAACTACAAAATAAAAAATCTGAAACTATTCAGTCTCACGTGAAAGCTAAAAAATATTTACCCCTTTCAGTACGTCAAGAAAGACCAAAGGCTATTGCATGGTTAATTCGTGAATATGGAAAAATTTTAACTGATACTCAAATAGCGAAATTAACCAGCTCAACAAAGCCCACAGTGGCAAATATCAGAGCCGGAAATCAATCACAACCTATCACGGAATTTCGTAATCCTACTGATTTAGGATTGTGTACTTATGAAGATTTAGAGTCTGTAGTAGAAAAAGGCCAAAGAAAAGCTGAAAGAGATCAAAAAGCAAAAGACAAAGCTGCTAAACAGCAATCATCTATCTAATCTTTTTTGAAAAATAAATAAACATCCCCTAAGCGCACTCCAAATTTTTTCATCGTAGCTTTATTGAAAACGTTTTTTTCATCTTGCATGATTAGCCAATCATCAAACTTAACAAGCATAATACCATCTTTGTATTTAAGTTTTAGAGTATAATGCCAGTTAACAGCATTACCTGATCGCTCTCCTAGGGCTATCCCTTTTATGTCAGATGAACTACCTTGGTAAGTCTTCTCACCAGTTTTGGTTATCTCCCAACGACGAAATTCCTCTTCTCCATTGTCATAGAGAAAGGTTTCATTAAGAATGAATAGATCTCCATCCTGGATGCCTTCCATATCAACGGTAAACTGTCTTTTTACTTTTCCAAATCGGTCAATAAATAGACCTGAAGCGCTCGTCTTACCTAGAAAATATTCCTCAAGTTTAAATTCAGGTTTTTTTTCTGCAAAATCATCAAGCTTCATATTTGAACATCCATTTAAAACAAAGACTAAAATTCCTAGTATTATCCATTTTTTTAACATGCACTTGTCATTCTTACGCTTTAAGCCTGAAGTGGATGTCTTTTGTAAGTATATTTTTGAAAAAAATTTAATTTAATTAATTACTTTTTTATTTTTTAACAAAATCTATCTGAAAAACATCAATGGTTTTAGCTTTGAAACCACCAGAGCAATAAGATAAATAAAAATTCCACATTCTTTTGAAGTCATCATTGTAGCCCATTTTTTTTATGACATCCCATTTATTGTTAAAGTTATATCTCCACATCTCGAGTGTTTGATGATAACTATCGGCCATTTGATTTTTAACTAAAAAAGTGAATTTTTTTTGATTGGCGATATTTTCTAATTTCTCAACTGTAGGGAGCATTCCACCTGGAAAAATATATTTTTGAATAAAATCGATTTTTCTTGAGTATTTTTCAAATAGTCCTTCAAAAATAACTATTGTCTGCATTGAAA
>JAQWPC010000005.1:0-3419 GCA_029245555.1 Alphaproteobacteria bacterium | reverse complement strand
AAGAATATGGTTTTTGCTCGTTGTAAGCGTTTCTTCGACATAGAAACTTAAAGTAATTGCTAAAAATAATGAATTAGCACTCGCTGCTTAATCTAATTAGGTAAGCGCGGCTTTGGGGCGGCCGGGCAACAGAACGCCCCTCTAATTTTAAAAATTTAATTTATCTAAACAATCAAGAGAACGTTCGTGTCTATATCTTGGTTGCCACCTCGTTAACTTACAAGACTCTGATCGAGGCTGTAATTGAAAATCTTGATTGGTAGGTTCTAAATATGCACTTTTTTTCAAATCCATTTCACAATTAGAATTTGAATGATCATAGTATTGGTTTCTCCCAGTATCTATTCCATATAAATCTCCACCTCCCTCACCCATCATTTCATTAGAAGTGGTGGTGTGGTCATTTTTTCCCCAAGGAGAATTTTTTTCTATGATTGCATTAGGCGCACATAATTGAACGAAACCAAATGCATGAAAAAGTTCATGCGTATTAGGGATCCAACCCTCATTAACAAGTTCTTTTCCAAGATAGGTAACACCTGAGGCAATTTCTACTTCGCCTTTAGGACCACTGAAAAGAGCATCCCCTAACTGTCCCCACTCTCTTCCATAACTGTCTTGATAAAAAATTGCATATATTTTTTTGGGATGATGAAAGCCATTTAAAGCAGCCATACCAGTAAAATAACCGGCAGCATTTTCTAGTCGATTTATTTCTTTTTTTGTTTTGTTAACCCTTATAAAGCTCAGGTCAATATTACCTTCTTTAGTAAAATCATATCTAAATTTTTGCTCATCTGTGTATTTTAAAAGTTGCTGATTAGATCTTTCTAAAATTTTAACTAAAGTTCCATTGAGATCATATTTTTTGTCTTTTGAGTCGGATGCCAGAATATAAATAGGATGGATTTGATAGTCATCAGTGATGTCTTCTTGATCAATAAAACTTCTACCATCTAAATCATCTTCAGAGTTAATAATAATTTTACTTTGTTGCTCTTGGTATTTTATAAAACCCTTATCATTTGAAGAAATTTCCCATTGACCTCCCGAAGTAAATCTTTCTTCATCAACTACTTCTGGATTACTAGAAATATTTGTATCTTTTTGTTTTGCTTTTTCTTCCTTTAGGTCGTTTGGCTCATCTACACGTTTGCCATTTTTAAAAACGACAGCAGAATGCGCTAATGATGTATAAAGAAAAAATAAAATAACTATTTTTTGTAATGAAATCACAGTTAATTATAGATTAATATAGCTAATGTAACATTATAAAAGTGGACAATATTCAACTTTAATTAAAATTTAAATTACATCACTTTTTCAAGCTTCCACGCCTCATCTACTTCTTCTGTAGATGCAATCAAATTATTCAAAAGTGAGAAAAAAAGTATTAATAAGATTTTAAATAGGTATTTCATAATATTAGAAATTGTAGAATAATAGCTCTTCTAAAAATGATTAAATTAATCCTTTTATGTGTCTTGATCGCAGTAATTGCTGAGTTAGTTTTTTATTTTAAAAAAAGAGATCATTTTTGGAGGTATCTGAGAAATAGAATTATCTATTATATAGTCTGTGTAATAGTTGTAGTTGTCTTTTTTTAAATTTTTCGAAAAAAATTGATAATTACTGATCAATACTCTAAGAGAGTTTAATAGTAATAATTTTTATTTAATAAATAAAACTTCAATATTTTAAAATGAAATGGATTACATAATACTGCTATGAGGTATTTGCATACAATTAAATCTATTTTTAATTTGTAGGAAAACAAACTTCTAAGTTAATATATTAAAAAAATTGAGGAGAAGACTTATGGAAAAAATAATGTTAGCGATAGGCAAATTCAAAGAAGGAGAAGGTCACTTTGAAAAATTTATGGGGTTTATGCAATCAGAAGAAGGTATGGCAGAAAGAAGAAAAGTTGCTCATGTAGAGAAGACAGTTCCAGGTATTTTACCTGATAAGAGTGGTGTCATGTTTAAGGTTCATGTTCATAACGAAGAGGCAATGAAAGATTTTGTATCTGGAAAAAATCCAGCGATGAAGCCTATTTATGATGAGTGTATTGATAGTATGCAACTCTTTGAACTTTCAGAAGTAGACATAAGTAAATTTTAAGGAGAATAATCATGAAAGGTATTTATACAAGATCGTTTACAATACAAGATGATAAGCTTAACGAAGCAATGGAAATTTGCAAAGGGCTTGCTGAAGTAAGAAAAGTTTTTTTTCCAGATCATCAGAGTTATTTTTCTTTTCAAATTGGTGGAAATCCAAGATCTTTCATGGAAACTTTGATAGGTGAAATGTTTGATGGAGACTATGACAAAGATATGGCTATGTCAGCAGATCCTAAATATATCAAGCTTCAAGAACAACTTTCAAAAGTCATGGTTGCAGGAACTATTCGAGATGAAATGCGAATGGTATTTAATGATTAAGGAGAAGAAATAGATGTCAATATTACAAAGAATGAACAAAGCTATTGAAGAAATAGATACAGCAACAATGGAAGAGCTTATCCATGACGACTTTCAATTTTATTTTCACTCAAGTGGAGCAAATATAGGAAAGAGCGAGATTATTGAGTGGGTAAAAAGTGGAGATGTAAAAAATGAGTCACCACCAAGAATTTTATTTGAAAATGATGAAGTTGGATTTGATCATTCAATTGTCAGATTTTCAGATGGTAAAAAAGAAGCTGTTATGGCCCATTATAAATTTAAAGATGGTAAAGTTATCTTTATGGAAACAGGAGCCACTAAGTTAGACGGCTGATTAATTCAAGAATTTAGAAAGGTCTGGCTTAAAGTAGTTTGGGCCTTTCATTACTTTCCCTGATTCATTATAAATTGGTTTTCCATCCTCACCAAGTTTGCTCATATTAGAACTTTGAACTTCATCGAAACATTTATCTAAATCAATCCCAAATGCATGACCCGCACCATAAGTGACATATAAAATATCTGTTAATGCGTCAGCTACTTCAGTTAAATCTTTTTCTTTCATAGCATTGGTGAGTTCTTCAAGTTCCTCTTTAATTAAATCAATTCTCAGTTTATTCGTTTTATCATCACTAAGTTCAGATTTAGTTTTTACTTCTTGACCATAAGTTAACATGAACTGCTTAACTTTTTCAAAATTAGTCATTTGTTTAGAATCCTTTCATTTTTTTACATATACAGGGTAACATTTGTACTTAATTTACATCATCAGAATAGTTAATTTTTACTAGTAAATAATAGCTTTATATAATAAAAATTATTCGCTAAGGCCAGATAGCTCAGTCGGTAGAGCAGAGGACTGAAAATCCTCGTGTCGGCGGTTCGATTCCGTCTCTGGCCACCACTTCTGATACAGTTTTAATTAAAGTTTAATTCGTCAATAGAGCGATCATTTCGTGATCGGCTCAG
>JAQWPC010000150.1:0-2280 GCA_029245555.1 Alphaproteobacteria bacterium | reverse complement strand
GAGTTGACAATTCTTCCTAAACGATCGTTTAAAGCCAATTCTGTTCTTGTAGTTTGGAAGAACTTTAATGGATCTTTGATCATATATCGAACAATAGAGTCCACTACGATACGTTTTTGATCTCTCAAAATTACTTCTTCTTGAGCAGGGTCTAGATTTAACACCCTACTATCGTAATAAACAACGTTTTGGATAAACGGTAACTTAAATTTTAAACCAGGTGTTTGATGTACAGCTCGAGGCTCACCAAATTGGAGTACGATGACTTGTTTAGTTTGATCAACGACAAAAAAGAAGCCGGATGCAAACATGATAAAAAAGAGAGAGGCGCCAAGAATAATTATATTTCTAGTTTTCATTAGTTGTCTCCTGACTGTTTATTTTTATTGAGTTCATTTAATGGTAAATAAGGTACAACGCCATTACCTGAATTTTGATCTATCATTATTTTACTGGAACCAGATAGAACATCTCGAAGGGTTTCTAAATATATTCTTTTTTTAGTAGTATCTTTTGCTTGCTGATAGGTTTTTAAAACTTGTGTAAATCTACTAGCTTCACCCTCTGCCTGTTTGATTAATTTATTTTTATAACCTTCTGCTTCTTGTAAAATTTTTTCAGCTTCACCACGAGCTTCAGGAACGATTCTATTACTGTAAGCCTCTGCCTGGTTAACCGTTCTTTCCTTATCTTGTCTAGCTTTTTGAACATCATCAAAAGCATCAATAACTTCTTTTGGAGGATTAACATCTTGTAATTGGATAGATTGAATTAATATACCTACTTCATAATCATCAAGAAGCTCTTGCAGAAGAGACCTAGAATCTCTTTCAACTGACTGTCTGGAGATTGTTAAAAGATCCTCTAATCTAGTCATGCCAACAACTTCTCTAATGGCGCTTTCAGAAATAACTTTGACAGTCTCCTCTGGGTCACGAAGGTTGAAAAGGAATTGACCAGCATCTTTAACTCTATAAAGAACCGTATAATCTAAATCTGATATATTTTGATCAGAGGTCAACATCATACTCTCCTCTAGAACATCTCTTTTTGATGTTCCATTAGATCGAAAGCCAACGTTAATTTTTCGAATAGCCTCAACTTTTGGAGTTAAAACCTTTCCAATGGGAGTAGGGAAAAAATAATGAAGACCGGGAGCGGTTGTGCTCTCATTCCACTTACCAAATAAAAGCTCTACACCCTGCTCATCTGGCTCTACTCGATAGAAACCAGTAGCAATCCAACCCAATACTATGAGAACTAAGATGAATGAAATCCCTCTCATTCCACCTTTAAAGGGCATTTTGAATTTATATTTGTTTTTTAAATCTTTTAATAAATCGTCTATGGAGTCATTATTGCCCCCACCGGAGAAACCTCCACCAGAGCCAGGTTTATTATTGCCAGATGAAGAGCCCCAAGGCCCATCCATGGCGAAAATTTTGAATTTGTTTTTGATCACGATACAATATATGTAGTGTTTAATAAATGAATATCAAGACTTGTTTTGGAATATCCAGCTGTAAAGGTGGTGTTGGAAAATCAACAGTTGCCTGCAATATTGCAATCACTTTAGCCAATCAAGGTCATAAGGTAGGTCTACTTGATGCTGATATCTATGGTCCAAGTGTGCCCACACTCTTAGGCATTGGAGATAAGGAGCCAGAAGTTAAAGATGGTAAATTTGTCCCATTCGAGGTCTTTGGCATCAAAGCAATGTCTATTGGTTTTTTAGTTAATGAAGATCAAGCCATAGTTTGGAGAGGGCCCATGCTAGCTAAAGGTCTTGATGGCCTTATTAATAAGACTCATTGGGGCGACTTAGATTATTTAATTGTAGATTTTCCTCCAGGAACTGGAGATGTACAAATATCAATGTCTCAAAAATTAAAATTAAACGGAACAGTTATTGTTACTACCCCCCAACTCCTATCACTTAAGGATGTAATAAGAGGAATTAATATGTTTATCAAAGTGGGAGTTCCTATTTTAGGTGTTGTAGAAAATATGTCTTATCTTGAAGAAGAAAATGAAAAAAAATATATTTTTGGTGAATCCAAAACAAAATCATTTTTATTAAAAGAGAATGTTAATCTTTTAGAGGAGCTACCTTTTAATACTAAAGTTCCTAAGAGTTGCGATGATGGTAAACCTTATTGCTTTGACTACAAAGATGCATATGCATCTAAGTTTACAAACATTACAAATCAAATTGTAAAAAAATTACAAAATTAAGAAATTTTAATATTAAACTTATTTTCGATTTCGCGAACTTCTCTG
>JAQWPC010000178.1:0-2264 GCA_029245555.1 Alphaproteobacteria bacterium | reverse complement strand
TCTTTTATCAGCTTTGATTTATCTATATCCTCATACGAAGGAGAAAAATTAACAGATTATCTTACTGATTATGATGTTGATTTACGAAAAATTGTTTATGAATTGATTAGTCAGAAAACTCTTGAAAATTTTGACGGCAGTCAAGGGAAAAAGAAATTTTTGGAGGATTTAAAAAATCAGTTTAATGCATATTTAGACAAAAAAGAACTAGACCCCATAGTTTTTGGAATTTATTTCAAAGTTTTTGCAATTACAACAAGGAATTGACTATATAAATTTAGTGTAATTTATTTCTTTATTTTTATTAATCGTATTTGTAACTTCTGGTAAAGGATACTTTAAACCAGTAGCACAGTTAAATAGAACAACCTTGTCATTGGGTGTAATTAATTTTGAAGACATAGCTTTTTCATAAGCACTCATCGTTGCCGCGCCCTCGGGGCATAAAAAACAGCCATCAACTGATGCAACCCTATCTCTAGTCTCCATTATATCTTCATCGGAAATAGCAATAGCAAATCCATTACTTTCTCGGACAGCTCTTATAATTAGAAAATCTCCTACTGCAACTGGCACCCTTATCCCAGCGGCTTTAGTGAAGGCATTTTCCCAAACTGGTGCATGTTCATCACCATTTTTCCAAGCCTTGACAATAGGAGCACAACCCTCAGCCTGTACTGCAACCATTTTAGGTAATTTTCCTTTGATCCAACCAAGTTCTCTTAACTCTAAAAAAGCTTTCCACATACCAATTAAACCAGTTCCACCTCCTGTTGGATAAAAAATAACATCTGGTAAATTCCAACTAAGCTGTTCTGCAAGTTCAAGACCCATGGTTTTTTTACCTTCAATCCTGTAGGGTTCTTTAAGGGTAGAAACATCAAACCAACCAACTTTTTCTTTTCCATCTCCCACTATTTTGCCACAGTCATTGATAAGACCATTGACTAAATACGTCTCTGCACCAAGAGATTGTATTTCCCTAACATTTATATCAGGAGTATCATCAGGGCAAAAGACAGTTGATCTTATTCCAGCACATGAAGCGTATGCTGCCATTGCTGCTCCAGCATTTCCATTAGTTGGAATAGCTAAGTGATTTAATTTGAATTGTTTTGCCATTGATACAGCTAAACATAGACCTCTAGCTTTAAAAGATCCTGTAGGCAACCTTCCTTCATCTTTTATTAAAACCTGGCCCTTATCATTATTCGTATAATTTACAGATCTATTTAATTTAATTAAAGGAGTTATTGTCTCTCCAAGGGAAATTCTATTTTTGGGATCAGCTACTGGTAAAAGTGGTGAATACCTCCAAAGTCCCTCAACTCTAGAATTAGATATCTCTTCCCTAGATATTTCATTTTTTAATTTTTCTAGATTATATCTAACTAATAAGGGTCTACCTGCTTCAGATAAACCATGAATTCTATTAGCTTCATATTTCTTCCCAGTTATTGAACATTCTAAATGACTTACATAGCTATTTTCCATAATTCAACCCCATAAATATTAATTACTTATTTTTGCCTGAAATAATATTAATCATTGCTTTTGTTACTTCCTTTGTAGAGCTTTTTCCGCCAAGGTCCTTTGGAAGTATTTTTTTATCAGAAGTAAGTTTTTCTATAGCCGACATTAATCTTTGTGAGGCTTTAAGTTCTCCCAAATTTTCTAACATCATTACTGCTGACCAGTATGATCCAATAGGGTTCGCAATCCCCTGTCCCATAATGTCAAAAGCTGAACCATGGATTGGTTCAAACATTGATGGATGTCTTTTTTCAGGGTCTAGGTTACCAGTAGGCGCTATACCCATTGAACCAGATAAAGATGCTGCCAGATCTGTTAAAATATCAGCATGTAGATTAGATGCTACAACAGTATCTATACTTTGGGGATCCAAAACCATTCTAGTAGTCATAGCATCCACAAGCATTTTATCAGTTGTTATATCTCTATAATCTTGCGATATTTCTTCAAAAATCTCGTCCCACATGACCATACCATGCCTTTGAGCATTAGATTTAGTGACCAATGTTAAAAGCTTTCTTGGTCTAGATCTAGCTATTTCAAAAGCAAACCTCTGAATTCTTTCAACTCCTTGTCTAGTAAAAAGAGTTATATCCATTGCTGTGTCATGACTGTAACCTTTATGACTTCTACCTCCAATTCCAGAGTATTCACCTTCAGAGTTTTCTCTAATAAAGCTCCAATCAATATCTTTATTTTCAATGTCCTTTAAAGGAGAAGATATTCCAGGA
>JAQWPC010000141.1:0-5161 GCA_029245555.1 Alphaproteobacteria bacterium | reverse complement strand
GTGTATAATATCTGGGAAGGAAACCTTTATAAAGAAAAGTTATTTAATAGCTCTTGGGAAGATTAAAAAATTAAATGTTTAAAACAATAAATAATTGTCATAACGTAGAAGACTTTAGAAGTCTCGCAAAAAGAAAGCTTCCCTCACCTATATTTCACTATATTGATGGAGCCGCAGATGATGAAATCACCTATAAAAGAAATACTGAATCTTACGAAAAATGTGATCTCGTCCCTAACGTTCTAAGAGGTATTAAAGAAGTTGATATGTCTACTACTGTGATGGGTCAAAAGTTAGAAATGCCTATTTATTGTGCGCCTACAGCTCTGCAAAGATTATTCCATCCAGATGGTGAAATTGGAGTTGGCAAGGCTGCTGAGAAAGTTGGAACTATGTTTGGTGTTTCGTCCCTCGGGACAGCAAGTATTGAGGAAATATCAAAATTAATCTCAACCCCAAAACTTTTTCAATTATATGTTCATAAGGATCAAGGTTTAAATGATTATTTGATTGAACAATGCAAAGAATATAACTTTGAGACTATGGCAGTAACCGTTGACTCTGCTGTAGGAGGTAATAGAGAAAGAGACCTTTATACTGGTTTCACAATACCTCTAAGTCTATCTCTCAATAGTATAATAAGCTTTGCCACCCATCCGGCTTGGGCTTTTAATTACTTTACAAAACCAAAATGGGAACTTAGCAATCTTAATAAACATGTCACAGAAGGCACCAACCTCATGACTAGTATCGGTGATTATTTTACAAAAATGCTAGATAACTCTCTTTCTTGGGAAAAAATTGAACAAATAAATAAAAAATGGGGTAAGTCTTTTGCAATCAAAGGTATTATGTCAGTGGATGATGCAAAAAAAGCTGTCGATGTCGGTGCATCAGCAATAATGATTTCCAATCATGGTGGAAGGCAATTAGATGGATCTCGCTCTCCTTTTGATCAACTAGAAGAAATTGTTAATGCAGTTGGCGATAAAATAGACGTTATTTGTGAGGGCGGTATAAGAAGAGGTACTCATATTTTGAAAGCACTTTCTCTTGGGGCGAAAGCTTGTTCAGGGGGGAGAATGTATTTATATGCTCTAGCTGCAGGTGGTCAAAGGGGTGTTGAGATTGCCTTAAATAATCTAAAAAAAGAAATTGAAAGAGATATGATTTTAATGGGAGTCTCTAATATTCAAGAACTATCAAAGAAAAATTTAAGATTTCGGCTCTAATTATAAATCAATTTAATGATAGACTCATTTTAGATGTTACACGCCCTAGATAGACAAAAAATTATTTTAAATAACTTAAAAATTGATTCTGTTACATCAATAAATCATTTAATTCAAAAAACTAAATTTCATGAATCAACAATAAGAAGAGATTTAAAGATATTAGCAATTAACCAAAAGATTGTAATCGTAAGGGGCGGAGTAATTCCTCTAAAAGAAATTGATAAAAAGCCAAATATAATTAAAAATTTAGAACAAAAGCAAAAAATAGCAAAATATGCAGCTGGTTTAATTAAAGAAAACGATAGTATTATTATCAATGGTGGTTCAACTTGTTCTTTAATTCCTGATTATTTAGAAAATAATAATATTAAAGCCTTAACTAATTCTTTCAGTATAGCTACTAAACTTCTAAATAAAAATGTGAATGATGTAACTATACCAGGAGGTAGAATTTATGAGCATAACAGCCTGATATTAAGTCCTTTTAATTTTGAAACTATAAAGCACTATCACGCATCAAAATTGTTTCTGAGTTGCTTATCAATTAATGAAATAGGCCTACTAGAAGATGATGAAAATTTAGCTAAATTTGTGACTGGTCTGATTAACATATCTGATGAAATAATTTTACTTGTTGATGATACAAAGTTTTATAAGAATGATGGTTCCTTCATTGTTTGTCCTTTAGAGTCGATTAATACAATTGTAACAAACAAATTATCTTCAAAAGTACAGAATTTTCAAAAGGTATGCCTAAAAGCCGTTACTATTCCTGATTAACCTAATTAGTTAGCTGATTTATTAGTATATTTAAATCTTTAATAAATTTTTCTTTTTCTATAGATGTTTTTAAATACGGAACACATTTGTGATCTATAAAATTACTTTCTAAAAAATCTATAACATTCTCCTCACCTGTCCATGTATTACTAAAATCAATTGTTGCTTGAAAAAAAGAATTAAGAGACTCTTCGGAGCAATTATTCCAAAATGCTGGACAATAATTATTACCCTCCATAAATAGATTAATGTATGCATCTAAAATAATAATTTCAAAATTAGGATAATTTACTTTGGTATATTGACTTAAATCCTCAGAATTTAGATCATTCATAAATTGTTTTTGTTGAGGATTATAGTATAGGTCAAAATTAAGCTGATCCGCACCTTCAAAACGATCATTAAAAAAACTAGTAATATTCATTCTTGTTTCTTCTTCCTCAATAGGATCTAAGGACCAATACACTTCCTCAAAATATCCAATACAGTAGTCTTTGGATAATTCATTTGCAAAAATATTTAATGGCATCAAGAGAGTTATTAGAAATCGTATGATCATTTTAAAAAACGACTTATATTAAAAGCTTCATCTACAGGAATGCTTTTTATCATTAAATTACTCATTAACTTTCCGGTTGTAGGCCCTAATGTCCAGCCTAAATGATTATGACCAAAGGCATAAAAAATATTTTCAAATTTAGGTGATCGCCCTAAGACGGGTAAACAATCAGGAAGAGTTGGTCGATATCCTAACCATGGGTTTTGAAAATCTTGCAGTGATGGTATTAACCTTTGAGCATCACGAGCAATATAATTAATGCGCGCCTGAGTAATACGAGAGTGCAATCCTCCTAGCTCAACAGTGCCTACTGCTCTAATACGGTCATGTAAAGGGGTTAAATACATTCCCGATTCAACTAAGCTAGTTGGTCGACTTAAGAGTTTTTGTTTTTGAATGTATTCAATGTGATACCCCCTTTCCGTCTCGAGGGGAATAAACGAGCCTTCAATTTGTTTAATTAAAGATTTTGAAAATGCCCCTGTACACAAGACTATTTGATCATAATTCAGATCATTCACTTCAATAATCTGATTATCAACATCTATTGAGGTTACTTCTTGTTTTTGAAATTGACCTCCATATTCAATAAAGGATTGGTATAGTTTACTTAAAATAAGGTCAGAATTAAGAGTATGATGTGCTTTTGGAAAATGCCAACCTCCTTTTATTTGAGTAGAAAGATTTGGCTCTAATTCTCTAATCTGTTCTCCTGTTAATTTGTGTTGTTCTATTCCAGATTGAGATCGAATATTTACTTGAGCAACACTAGGTTGTTGTTGGGAGTCAATCCAAACATATAAAACCCCTTGATGTGAGAGTAAGTCTTGACCTTTTATTTCTCTCAAAAGTTCTTGATAATTAGGTAAAGAGCTTTGTAAAAGTGACGATGTATATTGTGCCGTTCTTCTCATTGACGGTGTATTGCAATTTTTAAGAAATTGATAAAGCCAAGGGGTTAATTGTCCAATCTTATTCCATTGGATAGAGATCGGAGAGCTCTTTGAAAAAAGATATCGAGGTAGTTGCCTCCATATTTGAGGTTGATTAATCCCCGGAACTCCATAATTAGCAATCATATTAGCATGTCCTCTTGAAGTGCCTGTACCTGGGTCTTGTCTATCGATTAATGTAATTTGACAATCTTCTTTTTGAAGATAGTAAGCTGTACTTAAACCTATGATACCCGCTCCTATTACAGCAATTTTTTTAGTCACATATAAATTTTATATTACAAGTGAGGAGATGCTATAAGAAAAATTATCTTACTTTTCGAAAGTCCCATGGGAAAAGAAAATCTGTGCTCCACATCCCTATTCCTTTTTTCATTGCATATTCTTCGTCTTTAATAAATTTTTTGGAATATTTACGATACGCAAATGCATAACCTGCACGAACTAAAAATCTACTCAATGACTCTTGTCCGATAAAGCACTCAGCGAGCGTTCTTCCATATTGGTCTGTACTTTCTCTTACACAATTTACGTTTTGATTAGCTATCTTTTCTATTAAAAGATTTTTTGAGAATTCACCACATTGAAATTCTATATCTTGGTAGAGGCATGTTTGTTTTAACTCTGGGGCATCAATCCCGCTAAATCGAATGCGTTCACCATCTATACGAATAGTATCTCCATCTGTGACTATCACTTGATCAGCATAGGATGAAGGAAGGATAAAAAAAATTAAAACTAATGAAATAAGATACTTATTTAGTGACACGCAATATCATATTTTTTTAACCGCCAGTAATTGTAAGGCCACGGAGTAACAAAACCAACAAAAAGCATGATTGGTACAGCCCACCATGTTAACATAGCACCGCCAGTTAATAAAATATCGGTGATATTCATAGCAATTTCCATAGAAATCATAGAGATAAAGCTCATCCCCAAAGCAGTTTTTAGTGCCTGTCGAAAACTAAATTCCTGACGTATTAAAATTATTGTTTCTAAAACTATGCTAGTTAGCAAGCCGTTGATAACTGCGAGCATCATAATAGCTAATGTAGACCAAGGAATGCCTGTAATTTGAAAAAAAAGAATAGTGCCTAAATCACCAATAGCGCAACCCATTAAACACCATAACGTATTTTTAGCACTTCTGTTCCAGGTGTGTCTACATTTCCAGTGAAAATTTGATGCTATAGTATTCATGATTTTATAATAATCTAATTAATGTCCTCCCACAAAGATCTTTTGGCAAAGCCAAAAAATAGAATTAAATTCAACATCAGTTCCATAAGCCTGTTCATATAGTAATCTCGCTTCATCAATTTGACCGGTTATATGATTATAAAAATAATATCCTGCAAATAAATTTATTAAAATGGCTAGTAGAGTAAGAATGTAAATATAATAAGATTTAAAATTAAGCATGTATTAAATCAATAGAAGATTTTTGTTTATTCCACATTTCTGAATACTTTCCCTTTTTGGAGAGAAGCTCCTCATGATTACCACGTTCAGTTATTTCTCCTTGTTCGAGCACTAATATTTCATCTGCATCTGCAGCTGTGGAAAGCCGGTGAGCAATAACCAATGTTGTTCGATTTTTAGATATTGCTTGAAGATTTTTTTGTATTTCT
>JAQWPC010000120.1:0-1557 GCA_029245555.1 Alphaproteobacteria bacterium | reverse complement strand
TATAACTCGCTTTGATTATTTTGCAGCAAGTTTGCTGAAAATATTCTTTAATTTACTTTTATTCAAAGTCTCCATACCTTTAGATAATATTGTTTGAGCAATATTTGAATTTGAAGCAAACCCATAGAACAAGAAATCAGTCATGGCTGTCATTGCAATAGTTTTGGATAATCTATCTTTCTTGTAAGAATTCAAAATAGAGATATCACCCAGGTCATTCCCAAACTTGGAGCTCTCTTCTATTGAATTTAGAACAGAAACACAGTCTCTCATGGCTAGATTTAACCCTTGACCGGCAAGAGGATGTATAGAATGAGCAGCGTCTCCAATCAACACAGCTCTATTAGCTGTTGGATTGATAATAAAGTTTAAATCCAAAGGCCAAGAAGAGAGATTATTTTTTAAATTATTAATTTTTTTTATAGGTTTGAAATTCAGATTTAAATTAGAAAAAAAATTTTCTAATTTTTCACATATATATTGTTCAGGATTATTTTTTGATGAAATGTTTTTATATATAGTTTCCTCAACGCTTAAAACAAAATTTATTTTATTTTTATTTTCAAATGGAAGTAACCCTATGGGCCCTAATTCAGTAAAAGCTTGAGTGGCTGTAAACTCGTGGTCTTTTGATTGTTCTAGGAAGCCTGATATAGCTATGTGACCAGTTTTTTTTAGAATAGTTTTAATTAACAATAATTTTCTTAATTGAGAATTCTTTCCATCTGCGCATAAAACTAAATTTGTTTTGACATAATGTTTGTCATTCAAATACAAAGTTCTCTCGAAATTATCGCATGTCGTGTTAGTAACGAAATTTTCGTATTTTTTAATATCACTTAATTTTGAAAAAATAGAATTTAACATTACTTTATTTTTTACAATTGCTCCAAAGTTTTTATCTATGTTGGAGTTGTCCCAAATCAAAGGAGTTGCGTTTTTTTTACCAAAAACTTGGATTTTTTTTACATGTGTGTAATCACTTTTTTTTAGATCACTCCAAATATTTAATTTACTTAATAATTCAATACTCTCTTCATTGTAAAAAGTTGTTCTAAGATCATTTGGTATTTTAATATTTGGCATAATCCAGGCGATATCGCTTGTATTAAATAATTTTGATCTTTTTAATAGCAGAGCCATGATAGCTCCTGTCATACCACCTCCTACAACACATATTTTATAAAAATGTTCTTGGGGTAAAGGTTGTTTATTTGCTAATGATTTCATATTATCAAACTTTATTAATTGTGATGTATTAGTTTTAACTATTTATAACTATAATATATAATTTAAATAAATTACTAATTTTTTAAGAGGTCAAATGGTTAATTCAGATTATAATGTATTAAAAGATTGGATGTTTGGTAAACTAAATTTTCTTTTAGAAGATTTAGATCCAAACCCTAACTATTGTATATTAAAAATGTCATTGGGTGAACCAACTCTAAAAATGCCTGATTTTGTAAGACATGAATTATCTATCAATTTTAATGAGTGGGGGAAATATCCCCCTAGTGCAGCAATTCCTGAATTAAGTAATAGTATATTAAAATA
>JAQWPC010000049.1:0-3801 GCA_029245555.1 Alphaproteobacteria bacterium | reverse complement strand
GGATAGATCCTATTAGATAGGCTAGAATTAACGATGATACCATTATTTTAATAAATACCTAAGACAAGCCATTCTGAGATAAACACCCATTTCAACTTGAGTTAAAATAAGTGATTTGGGGTAATTATCCAAAACTTCATCGCTAATTTCAATATTTCTATTAACTGGTCCTGGGTGCATGAGAAATGGCTTACTTAAAAGGTGACATGATTGTAAGCAGAAATCTTTTTTAAATGTATTCATCATATTCTTACCACCCTGAGGTATTCTTTCTTTTTGAACTCTGAGCATCATTAAAATATCAATTCCATTGATATTTCTTAAATCTTTATGGAATTTTATTTTTGGATTTATTTTAGTAATTTCTGATTTATTTAAAAAGTAATTAGGCGCTATAAGATGAATTTTGTAACCTAATTTTGAAAGAAGCTTGATATTTGAATGTGCCACACGACTGTGTTTAATATCACCACATATTCCAATAGAAATTTTTTTATTTTTAAAAATGGATTTGATAACACAATAGTCAAGTAAAGCTTGAGTTGGGTGTTCATTCGTCCCATCACCCGCGTTAATAACAGGTATATTAATATTTTTTGAAATTTCTTGAGGAGAAAAATTATTTTTATCCCTGATAATTAAAGCATCAGGCTTCATGCTTATGATGGTACTCATTGTATCCATGAATGTCTCACCTTTTGAGAGGGAGCTTTTATCAAAATTAATATTTATTAAGTTATGGCCTAAATTTTTTGCAGCTAACTCAAAGCTAATTGTTGTTCTTGTGGAAGGTTCTAAAAATAAGTTAAAAATATTTCTAGGTTTTTTTACTAAATTTATTTTTTTGGAATTTTGAAATTTTATAGCCTGCTCTGCTATTAGAGTGATGTCTTTGACCGATAGATCATCAATAGAAGTGATTTTTTTATTTACCACTAGGGGTGTTTCTATACAAAGTTAAAAAATCATCAAGTATTAAACAAGCACTTTTTTCATGAATGCTAATTTTTGATATATTTTTTGCTGATTTATAAGGTTTGCTAGATAGTCTTTCATCCAATAAAAGAATAGGAACAGCTGTTATCTTTTCTATTTTCTCAGAAAAATCTATTACTTTTCTGCTCATTTCAGACTCTGACCCATCTAAGTGATATGGTTTACCTAAAATAAGACCACATATATTCTCACTGATTAAAATATTATTTAATTCTTTAAAAATTTCATCTTCCGTGAATGTTCCAAATGGCTTTGCTATAATGTTACTTGTGTCGCTTATCGCTGTTCCAATATATTTAAGTCCAAAATCTATGCTTAAAAATTTTTTTGCATAATTATTGCTTACTAAAAAATCTGATATAGTATCGACGACCATTATGAGTGATATTGATATTAAAAGAATTTCATATTTAGCAAAGCTAAAATTACCGTCAGAAAAAGAAGAATTTTATGCTAATTCCCTAAAAGATATCATTAAATGGGTTGATAACTTAAAACAAATTGATACATCAGAGGTAAAACCCCTTCATAACGTTACAGAAAATACTGAGTCTGTAAGAAATGACGAGGTTGAAAAAAATAATTCAGTAGAAGATGTCTTAAATAATGCTCCAGAAAGAGCAAATAATTTTTTTAAAGTTCCAAAAGTAGTCGAGTAAGTGAAACAATCAATTAGTCAGATAAAAAAAGCCTTAAAGGAAAAAAAAATCGGAGTAGCTGAGCTTTATTCAGAGTATGCCAACAAAGCAAAATTAAATCATAATAATAGCTATAATTTAGTATTAGAAGAGGATGCTAATAAGTCATTTATTGAGCGGTCTCAAGATAGGTATTCCTCAGGTGAGCCTCTTACATTGGACGGCATTCCTTTAGGAATTAAAGATCTTTTTTGTACCAAGGGTAT
This sequence comes from Alphaproteobacteria bacterium, assembly GCA_029245555.1. Classification (GTDB taxonomy): domain Bacteria; phylum Pseudomonadota; class Alphaproteobacteria; order HIMB59; family HIMB59; genus HIMB59. Next base: position 1,901 of record JAQWPC010000049.1, on the reverse strand, counting down.
AAAGACAACAGCTTCATCAAAAATTTTAAGTAATTTTATTCCCCAATATGAATCTTTTGTTACTCAGCAATTATTAAACAATGGAGCAATCTTTATTGGTAAGAATAATTGTGATGAATTTGCTATGGGATCCTCAAATGAAACAAGCCATTTTGGTCCAGTTATTAATCCCTGGAAAAGTAAATCCTCTCCCGAAGACAATTTAGTGCCCGGAGGTTCTTCTGGAGGTTCAGCCGCCGCTGTGGCCGAAGGATCATGCGTGGCATCTATGGGAACTGATACTGGAGGCTCTATTAGACAACCAGCTAGTTTATGTGGAATTGTAGGTCTCAAACCTACTTTTGGTTCTTGTTCTAGGTGGGGGGTAGTAGCCTTTGCTTCAAGTCTTGATCAGGCGGGTCCTTTGACTGCTTGTGTTGAAGATGCGGGTCATATTTTAAATGCTATAAATAAACATGATTTTAATGACACAACTTCTTCAAATCATACAAGAGATGATTATGTTTCTGGAATTCATGATAAAATTAATGAAAAAATTAAAATTGGTATCCCTTCAGATTATTTAGAGGGTGTTAACCAAGACATTTTAAACCAAATTGAAAATACCAAAAAAGTTTTATCTAATCATGAAATAGAGTTTGTTGATGTTAAATTTAAAACTACAGAGTTTGCTTTATCAACTTATTATATTATTGCCCCTGCTGAGGCTTCATCTAATCTTGCAAGGTATGATGGAATTCGTTTTGGAATTCGTGAAGATGGTGAAAGCTTAGATGATATATATCTGAATTCTCGAACTCAAGGTTTCGGAGACGAAGTTACTAGAAGAATACTTATTGGCACTTACGTTTTATCCGCTGGTTATTATGATGCATATTATCGACAGGCGCAAAAAGTAAGAAGATTAATCAAAGAGGATTTTCAAAGAGTTTTTAAAGAGGTTGATTTTATTTTAACCCCAACTACTCCTAATGAGGCATTTAAAATTGGAGATAAACTTGACCCAATCTCTATGTATAAAAATGATATTTATACTGTACCTACAAGTCTAGCAGGGCTTCCAGGAATATCCATTCCATCAGGTTTGAGCTCTAATGGATTACCTCTTGGTATTCAATTAATAGGTAATTATTTTGAGGAAAAGAAGTTATTACAATTAGCTGCTTTGGCTGAAAAGGAATTAGCATTCAATGAGTAATTCTTGGGAAATGGTTATTGGATTGGAGGTTCATGCTCAATTAAAAACTACTTCAAAATTATTTTCATCTTCTCCAAATCAATTTGGCTCGGAGCCTAATGAAAATGTTAATTTTATTGACTCTGGTATGCCTGGAATGTTGCCAGTATTAAATTTTGGTTGTATTGAGAAGGCAATTAAAACTGGATTTGCTCTAAATTTTAAAATTAATAAATATTCAGTTTTTGAAAGAAAAAATTATTTTTATCCAGACTTACCGCAAGGCTATCAAATAAGTCAATTTGAATTTCCTATATTATCAGAGGGCTTTATCAATATTGATAGCGATGAAAGCCAAAAAAAAATTAGAATTGAAAGGGCGCATTTAGAACAAGATGCAGGAAAAAGCATTCATGATATAGACCCAAAATATAGTTTTATTGACCTTAACCGAGTAGGGACACCTTTACTAGAAATTGTCTCTTATCCTGACCTATCCTCGGCTGATGAGGTTGTAAGCTACATGTCTTCATTAAGACAAATTCTTATGTACATAGATGTTTGTGATGGGAATATGCAAGAGGGCTCTCTAAGAGCAGATGTTAATTTATCTGTAAGAAAACCCGGAGGTGAACTTGGGACAAGATGTGAAATCAAAAATTTAAATTCTTTTAAATTTATCAGGCAGGCAATTGAATATGAGTTTCAAAGACAAATTGACGTA
>JAQWPC010000105.1:0-2102 GCA_029245555.1 Alphaproteobacteria bacterium | reverse complement strand
TCTAATGTAACTAAACTATCGAAAACGGCATCATGGGGACCAGCTTCATAATTTATCGTGATATTATTTTTTTTAAAAATTTCTTCTAATTTTAAAATTGGATATCCCTGATCGTCGGTATTAAATTTAATATGCTCAGGGCTATATACTGAAACTAAACGTAAAATATCAAATACATCCATTCGAACATTATTATTAGTAACAGTCATATAAATTTCAGGCATCAGATTTTGATAAAGAGCTTGACGCAGAAAAGGCTCATCAAAATTTATATTATTAAATCCAACAAAAATAGCTGAAGGAGAAGACCACTGTTGAAAGGTCTCATAAAGCTGAGCACTGGCTTCATAGTAATTTGGATAATTATTTTGAAAAAGGTTTAAAGGATCAACTCCTGTGGTTATAAGGGCCCCAGGTTCGAACCATTTTCCCTCCCGAAGTTTGCTGTGAATTTCAAGTTTGTCTTTAACCTCAAAATTATGATCTGTTAAGACAGCACCAACTTGAGTAATCTGATCAAATTTATCATTTCGACCAGTGGTCTCTAAATCCCAAAAAATAAATTGATCGCTCATAGGTAATATTAATTAAAACTACATAAATGAAAAACAAACGAAAGGAAAAATATCAAAAAACTAGCCCCGGAGGAATAAAAGTAAGGATAGGAGTAAGGTGGGACTAGTTTCTGAATTAATTATTATTACTAATTTTTAGAAGATAGTGAAATTGCCATTAAAGATTATCAGCTGTGCAATTTTGATATAGCTAAAGTCAAGTAAATTAGGTGTTTTTAAATAATTTTTTGATTTTTTCGTAATATTCAAGAGAACATTTTGCACCACAAAAATAAATTTTTTTTGGAATGTCGTAAAATTTAGGGTCAGCCCAATATAAAGGATCTTTTATTTTTTTGTTACAAACTGCACAATCAAAAGAACTCATATTGCTATTAAAAGTTTAACTCTACCACTCTGCTTTCTTCAATGGGCTCAGGGTCAAAAAAGGCAAGAGAAGAGAATAATCGACTATTTAGACCTAAAATTTCATCGTAATATTGAGTCATTATTTTGTTGGGGCTTGCATGTGGCGCAATCTCTTTTAATTTTTCTATAATTATCTCAATATTTTCTGGGTCATACTTAGCGGCTACCCCTAGTGAGGTGGCAGTAGATCGACTGATGCCCATATGGCAGTGCACTAAAAGTGGTTTTGATATATCCCAATCATTTGTAAAATCTAAAAGCTCCTGGGCATGATGTTTTTCTGGTAATATAAATCCATCTCTTGGCTCAGAGATGTCATCAATTAACATTTTTATATGGCGACTTTTATCCATACCTTGAGGAGTCTCAGGAGAGAAATTTTTATTGATAATTGTTAGCATCTTATCAGGTCTATATTTATCAACACAGTTTTGAATATCTGCTAATCCACAAATTATAATTTTTTTTTGCATGTAATGTTTTTTAATATATAGGTTATTATATTATTAAGAAAGATTATTTATCCTTATGACAACAATATTAGAAAGTTTGAAAAAATGTTCATCTGTTGTCGCTGATACAGGCGACATTGATAGTATTCAAAAATTTAATCCAGATGACTGCACAACCAATCCCTCTTTAATTTTTAAAGCAGTTCAATCTGAAAAATACAATAATTTAGTTACTGATGTTATAGCTTACTCTAAGAGTAGAAAATTTACTAGTGTTGCTGATCAAGTTGATTACATATCTGACCAACTTGCAATTGCTTTTGGAATTGAACTGAGCAAAATAGTTCCTGGATATGTCTCAACTGAAGTTGATGCAGATTTATCCTTTAACACAGAAGCAACAGTTGAAAAAGCTAAACAAATTATAAATACATATGAGCAATCAGGCGTACCAAAGAGTCGAATTCTGATAAAAGTAGCTGGCACTTGGGAAGGTATCCAAGCTGTTAAAAAATTAGAGTCAGAGGGAATTTCTTGTAATTGCACTTTAATTTTTTCTTTAACGCAAGCTGTGGCTTGTGCAGAAGCAGGGGCTTTTTTAATATCCCCCTTTGTAGGGAGAATTCTTGATTGGTTTAAAGCTAATACTTCTATTGATTATGATAAC
>JAQWPC010000072.1:0-1827 GCA_029245555.1 Alphaproteobacteria bacterium | reverse complement strand
ATTGACCATATTAAACTTTTTTCTTCACTGAATCCTTTTGACTTTGGTGTCATTAGTTATTTTCATTCAAAAAATGATATATTAGCTGCAGGGGGTTTGGTTAAATCTCTCAGCATCTCGATAGGGATTCCTTTTTCAGAAAAAATTGTTGAAAGTTTTTTTTTGGAATACTTTATGGAAGGAATAAAATCACAAGCTATCAAAGATAATGCGATGATAGCCTCAGGCCATACTTTTCAAACGCATGAGCCAGGTATTACTATAAATATGAATGGTCAGTTTGATTTACAATCTCATAAAGATAGGGCTCAAGAAAATGATCTTATTTACTTATCAAAACCCTTGGGAACAGGATATTTACTTGCAGCGTATTATCTAAATTCTCCATTAGTACTCAGTCAGGATATACAAAGATTATTCAATTTCTTAAAATTAGACAATCACTTAGCTTATGATGCGGCTAAAAATAGTAAATGCAATGCGATGACAGATATAAGTGGTTTTGGTCTCGCATCTCATCTGGGTGATATTTGTGAAGCATCAAACCTATCAGCTAGCATTAATTTAAATAATGAAGTTTTGATAAATGATAATATTGCAATATTGGAAAATTTTGAAAGTACTGGTTTTGCAAATAATTTTGAGTCAAATTCTCAAAATATATATTTAAAAAGTTCCAATTATTTAGAAAAGATTTTATATGACCCTCAAACCAATGGACCAATGTTAATGTCTATCAACCCCAATAACAAAGAAAAATTTGAAAAAGATTTTTATAACCTTAACCAAAGAAAGCCTTTATTAATTGGGTCGTTTAAAGAAAAGTTAGATAATCTAATAATCATTGAATAAGTTATTAAATAATGAAAGCCTAAATAAATGATCTTCTCAATTACTTTTTTATTAATTATTCAGTTTTTAGTTTATTTTTACTTAAAGGATAAAAGATTCCTTTCATATAATGCTGTACAAAAAATTCATGATGGAGAAATACCTCGTATAGGAGGATTAATTTTCTTTATTGGCTTTCTATTTTTAATATTTTTCAATTTTAATGATTTAAGATTATTAATTCCTCTACTACTAGGTAGTACAATTATTTTATTATTTTCGTTTTATGAAGATATTAGGCAGTCTCTTTCACCTTTGTTTAGGTTAGTCATACTATTTTTAGGGTCCTCTATTCTTGTTTTTTTTACTGAATTACCAGAAATTAATGTTCGCTATCTAAATTTTATTAATCAATATTCTTTGATTTCTTTTTTAATATTTACTTTTAGTCTGATGCTTCTTATGAATGGATTTAATTTTATTGATGGATTAAATGGATTGAGCTCTTTTAATTTCTATTCGATACTATTTAGTATCTATTACTTAGCAATTATTTTAGGAGATGATTATCTTGTTAATCTGGTGACAATATTTTTATTATCTTCTATTTTAATTTTTTTATTAAATTTTCCTTTAGGAAGGATCTTTATTGGCGATAGTGGATCTTACTTATATGCTTTTTATTCAGGTGCGCTCATAATTTTTCTTTTCAGCAGGCATGATGATCTTCCTACTCTCTTGGCGTTAGTAATACTTGCTTATCCGATTACTGAAATGTTATTTTCGATGATGAGAAAAATTATTAAAAAAAAATCTCCTATGCGGCCGGATACCCTGCACCTCCACCACTTAGTTTTTCTTCAATTCTCAAAAAAAAATAAAATAGCAAATAATTTATCAAGTCTCATAATGTTGCCCTTTAGCATATCACCTTTTGCTCTTTGCTATTTATCTTTTAATAATCATCATATTGATGAAGAACTAATATTTTTGATT
>JAQWPC010000064.1:0-2922 GCA_029245555.1 Alphaproteobacteria bacterium | reverse complement strand
CTTATCGCAGATGAATTAGACTCTCATTTATATATATTAAAGCCATAATTTTAGTTACTATCTAGTGATGATTAAAATTTTGGCAATCACTTTCTTTTTTTTTAGTAGTCATTCACATGCATATGATGAAGAAGAGATTATTTGTATTGCCACATATGAGCTTGCCAAGAATTTTTTTTTAGAAATGAAAGATAAAAAAACTTCTCAGGAAATGGAAATGAGACAACAAGAACTTTTTAATAAATATGATGAAGGACATTTTCCTCAAGATGATATTGATTTTATGGTTACTGAGATACATTATGCCTGGTCAAATAATTTTGATTTTCTTCCTCCCATATTAGAAAATTGTGTTGAAAATATTAATTAATTGAAATTTTTAATTACTTAGAAATAAGATTTGCTATTCCCTTGCATATTCCAAGATGATTATCTTCTAAAATAACTGAATAGCCGCAATTATTTTCAATTGTCTTTAAAAAATTTTGATTATTAGCAAATGACCCAGAACAAACTACTGGTCCTTTAGCTCCTATTGTCTTTATCCCACGTAAAGTTTGATTAGCCATAACTTCAGAAATAATTATTTCTAATGGTTTTTTACTTACATTTTTAGGATCTATAATTTTATTTAATTTTGTATTAATGAGCTTTGCTTTTTCAGCATTTTCAAAATCTTTTAAACTAACGTGTATGCTTTCTATATTTAAATTTTCCTCAAAACGATCATTTGCCTGGCTAAGCAAATTTTCATAGATTTTACCTGCAGGAAATCGAAAGTTAGGAACCAATTCTCCAAAACAGTCACAACTAATCATTATTCCAGGTTGTTCTTTTATATCGATGGGATCTGACCCTAGTGCAAAAATAGTTATCCATGTTCCAGTAGATAATATTGTACAAGGCAAAGGTTGATTAAAAGACGCTGATATCAGCGACACACTTGAGTCGTGAGCTCCACAGAAAACTGGAATATTTTCAGGTAATCCAGATTGTTCAGCTAATTGTTTTCTTAAAGGACCAAGTATTGTTGATGCAGGTAATAGAGGTGGGTATTTCACTGTGGGTTCAATACCGAAGGTGCTCAGGTTAATGTATTCATTTTTTTTAATATCCCATAAATCTGAATGAGAGCTAGCATAGCTAATTTCACTTGCTGCAATTCCAGTTAACCAATAACTCCAGAACTGGGGCCAAAATAAAATTTGATCAACTTTTGCAAATCTTTCTGGAAAGTTTTTACTTTGCCAAAATATTTGGGCTCCTAAATTAAGACCTAAATCCATTCTAGGAGACCCACTTTGACTAAAGTCTGGGCGAATGTCATCGTATTCATCTCTACATTGATCTGGTCCTTCATATTCATAGTCAAGCACAGGAAGGGCCAATTCTCCTTTAGACATTAAAGCCATGCAGGCCCCATGCGTTGATGTAAAAATAGAATTGATATGAAATTTTTTTTCTTTTTTTTGTAATGAGCTAATTATAAATTCTTTAAGGCCTTCTATGTCATAGTGAGGATAAATAGAGCTATTTAAAATTTGATTTTTTTTTTGATAAACAACTAACTCTTCCATTTCATTAGCATCAAAAAGAATAACTTTAGCATGTGTTTTGCCAATATCTAAAATAGCAATATTGTTAAACTGATTAACTATTTTCATAATTATAATTTATTTTGATTCTGGCGGTAATGTTCGGACTCCCAATTTAGAAGTGCCAATGTTTCATTTTCATTTAAATATTTTAAGTCTGTGTTATCTGGAATTAAAGATAAAAGGTCATATACACAACGCATTATTTCTAATGTTCCTTTTAGAGCATCGACACGCACTATAATTCCTCTACCTGCAAGAATGATACAAGAGTTTAGTGGCAAGGGATTTTGAGATAGTTTTTTAATTTTATCTAAAAAATCTGAGTCTGTTGGGTTGATAGTTTTTAGGCTTGGTCCAAGAAATACTAAAAAATCTGGCAGTAACATTCCTTTTGAAAGCTTATCAATAGATGGCTGATGAAAAGCAAGAGCATTTATAGATTCATCTTCACAAAATTGATATCCAGTATCTTTTAAAGTAATAATTTCTTCGAAGTGTTTAGTAGGAGGGCCCATAATGGTCCTATTTTGTAGTATTTTTAAACGTCTTCGAATTTCATTATTCAAATTTTTTATCTCATTTAGATCTTGCCCACAAATAATAAGCCCATGATTTTCTAGTACAAATATATTATCGTCCTTTGATTTCAGTTTTACCAACTGACGACAAAGTTCGATTCCAGGTTTGATATAAGGAATAAATTTCCAATTTAAACCATTGAGAGCTTTTTCAAACATAAGCTGTGAGTTTTTTTGAACAGTTAGAGCATTTACGCTCAAGTCATGAGTGTGAAAAACATATTTAAAATCAAGAATAGCATGCATTGGAGCCTCTACAGATGGGCGAAATTCATTTGAGGATAATTTTCTATTAATGCAATTGACAATATCAGTATCATTACATTTATCCTTTTGAAGGACGTCCTTAATTCTAGCAATGCTGATAGGAACCATAATCTCTTCCGATATTGAATTAATTAGCCACTTACCTGAGGCTTTCACCCACATATCGTCACCTATTTTAATTGACGTATTTCCACCTGCGGCCTGCACCATTGAATTGTCTAAGCCTATTTCTTCTGAATATTTGAGAAATAATTTAAATTCTTGAGCATTTTTATCTGCAATTTTCATTAATTTTAAATACATATTAACAGTATTGTTATTTTTTTAAAAAATGAATTTATTTCTATCAAAATTTTATTCAGGCATTATAAGTTAAGTCTATGAAAATTTTAATCGTAGGGGGAGCTGGATATATAGGATCCCATATGATCAAGAGATTTCAGAGTACAGATTATCAAATTGAAATACTTGATAACCTA
>JAQWPC010000045.1:0-1793 GCA_029245555.1 Alphaproteobacteria bacterium | reverse complement strand
GGCTCTCTAAGAGCAGATGTTAATTTATCTGTAAGAAAACCCGGAGGTGAACTTGGGACAAGATGTGAAATCAAAAATTTAAATTCTTTTAAATTTATCAGGCAGGCAATTGAATATGAGTTTCAAAGACAAATTGACGTATTAGAGAGTGGTGGGTCAATAGAGCAAAATACTATGTTATTTGACACCACCTTAGGTGAAACAAGAGCAATGAGAAGTAAAGAATTTTCTCATGACTATCGTTATTTCCCTGACCCTGACCTTTTGCCTGTTAACATTACTCAAGAGCAAATAGATCAAATCAAACCTACTTTAGAAGAGCTTCCAAATCAAAAATTAGAAAGATATATGAGTGAATTTAAAATAGAGAAGAATATATCTAAAATTATAATTTCAGAAAAAGATAACACAAAAGTTTTCGAAAAAATGATCTCTGTATGTGACGTATCTCCTAAAATAATAGCGAGTTGGTTAGTTGGGGATATATTTGCCTATGTCAAAGAAAATAATAATGATGTATTAGATCTGCTAGATAAAGCTCAACAAATTACTGACCTCTTAAAGTTAGTAAGTGATGATGTTATCTCTAACAAAGTTGGAAAAGAAATTCTTCCCAAAGTATTATCCGGCGAGGGTGACCCTCTTGAACTCGTCAAGGAAATGGGACTAGAGCAAGTTTCTGATACTTCTGAATTAGAAAAAATTATTGATGGCGCCCTAGAGGGAGAGGCAGAAAATATTGCTAAATTCCAAGGTGGTTCGGATAGGGTTTTAGGATACTTTGTTGGAAAGTGCTTAAAAGCTTCGAAGGGTAAGGGTAACCCAAAATTAATTAATAAAATACTCCAAGAAAAGCTTCAAAAATAATTTTGATTTCTCAAAAATTACAATATTTATGATATAATGAATGACAATTTAGATAATTTGTCTATATTTCGGGCACAATAACATCATGAAGCATAACTCACGGAGAGGTGGGTGAGTGGCTGAAACCAGCGGTTTGCTAAACCGCCGTATGACGCAAGTTGTACCGAGGGTTCGAATCCCTCTCTCTCCGCCAAATAAATATGTGCATTTGGTAAAAAAAAAGACAAAATAATAAAAAATGTTAAAAGGATCAATACCTGCAATTATTACTCCCTTTTTAAAAGGTGAAGTAGATTATGATAGCTTCGAGAGGCTTTTAAAGTGGCAAATTAAAGAGGGCATATCAGGGGTTACTGTTTGTGGAACCACAGGAGAATCCCCAACCCTCTCTCATGACGAGCACATGACATTGGTTGAGTTCGCAGTTAATGTTACCTCAAAAAAAATACCTGTAATTGCAGGCACAGGTTCTAATTCCACCAAAGAAGCTATTGAATTTACAAGACATGCTTTTAAATCTGGAGCCAATTATGGTTTGGTGGTTACACCATACTACAATAAGCCTAATCAAGAGGGCTTAGTAGACCATTTCAAAAAAATTGCAAAAGTAACTCCTCTTAAACAATTAATTTATAATATTCCAGGCAGAAGTATTGTTGATTTATCTTATGATAGTTTTAAGCAACTAAATAAAATTTCTAATATTGTTGGCATCAAAGATGCATCAAATGATTTATCTCGTCCTTTAATTATGCGTACATTTATGAAAAAAGATTTTAATTATATTTCTGGTGAGGATGGAACTATTGCTGGTTATTTAGCTCAGGGCGGTCATGGATGCATATCTGTAACAGCTAATGTAGCTCCCAAATTAACATCAATGCTTCACCATTATTGGCTAAAAAAAAATTATAAAGAGTTTGATA
>JAQWPC010000044.1:0-2569 GCA_029245555.1 Alphaproteobacteria bacterium | reverse complement strand
CATCAAACTTATCTATGTCAGCAAGATTTAATAGTTCCCGCTTATCCATAGGTAGCTTTGAGGCAGCTTTCTTATTAGGTACCATACTATAATAGGTTTTTGCTGTAGCTAACTTAGCCTGAAAGTCAGGTTCAGTGACATACCTTAAAAATTTTATAGCATTTGTTTTTCTTGGTGTATTTGCTGCAATACAAACTGCTTGATCCCAAGTAACTCCACCCTCTTTTGGTACTAAAGCCTTAAAAGGAAGTCCATCATCATACATTCCAGCTTGAACCCATTCACCTGCAATAGCAAGATCATAACTTTCACTAGCAAGAGCTTGTATCACTTGAGAAGTATTTCCAATGAATCCAACATTAGGTCTCAAATTAGTAAGCGTGTCATTGAGTGCATTAAATTCAGAGCCATTTAAATCATATGGGTTTGCGTTACCATTATACTTAGACATGCAGCCCATATTTGGTAAAAACCAATCAAATAAGGCAACTCTACCTTTATTGGCACTATCAAACATAACATCATAACTTGAAACATCAGACTCGCTGAATTTATTGTGATTATATGTTATTCCATAATATCCAAATCTATTTACAATTGCATACATCTTTCCATCAATGTAACAAGGTGGCCAATTTGCAATAATGCTAAAATAATCTTCTAATGGGAAATCTGAAGGATTTAACTCCATTAGTAAACCATCTTTTGCAGCCTGTGGAATATAAGCACTTGTTGGTGTTATCAAATCAAATGTTCCTGGAGCTGAAGACTTAATAAGAGCAACCATTTCCTCATCTGATCCATCATGTATTTTCAAATTTACTTTTATCCCAGAACTTTTTTCAAATGCATCCAGCATTCCTGGTTCTTCATATCCACCAAACGCTAATACATTGACCTCTGATGCTGCCCATGTGTTTCTTACGAAACCATATGGAGCTAAAGTTATCAGACCGGCCGTAGCAGCGGTGGATTTAATAAATTTTCTTCTACTAAATTTAGTTTTTTTCATTACATCCTCCTAATACTTAAAAAAATTATAATGCATTAAAATTACATCAGTAAATTTTAAATTGTTCATTTTGAACATTTATTGAAATTATTGTTTCAAAAATTGATTACTGAAATCTTACATATTTGATATGTTTTTGTATGTTAAAATCTTTATGTCATTCAAATGTTATAGGTGGTCATTGGAACTGGGCATCAAATATAACATACGATTCCTTAAAAAATTTTAAAATTGAAGTAACGAAACACGGCTTTACTCATGTTGATGCACCTGCACATATGATTCAAAATGGTAAGTCACTAAGCGATTGTGGTTTAGATTTGCTATGTGGATGGGCAAAAATAATAGATGTTTCTGAATGCTTAGGTGATAAACCAATTACAAGAAAAATATTAGAAAATAAAATAAAACATGTAACTAGTGGAGATATAGTTATTCTTAAAAGTAATTTGAATGAAATATATCCAAACTCTTCAAAAGAATATTGGATGAACTCACCATTCCTAGAAGATAGTGGTTCGAATTTGTTAATTTCTAAAAATATTAAATCTCTCATATTCGATTTTCCACAAGACAGGGCTGCAAAAGATTTGCAACATAGAGTTGTAATGAATAAAGAATTTACAGAGCATCAAATTGTTCTAGGTGCTGGTGTGATGCATGTTGAACATGTAATTAATTTAGAAATGATTGAAAACGACGAAATATTTATTTGTGCATTACCAATAAAATTACCTAATGCAGATGGAGGTAACTGCACCCCTATCTCTATACAAGGTCTGAATAGAAAAGAATATTCAATAACAGACCATTCAAAAAATATGATTAATAATGAATTATTTAAAAGTTTTTTAACATTATCTTTTGATAAAGGGGATCAAGTTCAAGAAACAGGTTTTTTATTATCTGGGATTACTCATACTATGTTTATTGCTTCTGATCATAGATGTTATAAAGAAATGTTTGATAAATTAGTTATAGATGAATTTGAGATAGTAAATAATCTCTCAGAAATAAAAAAAGAAGATAAAGAGGTACTAATAATAAATAATAATGAAATTGATTTCAAAATCTTGTTACAAAAAATAAAGAGCAAAAAAATTAAAATTCTATGTCTACCAAATCAACCAAATTTAGATGAAATAAATGAGTTACATAAATATGTAAGTAAAATTTTTATAAATTTAGAAAACTTAGAAGAAATTAATCCAAACTCTAAAATAATATTTGGGATATTAAAAATAGACAAAAGCAATATAGCCCCTGCTAGGGTTATATCAATTTCATAAGAGCTTTATATCTTGCTAATGTAATCGAGGATAAAGTACGTATCTTGAAGATAAGGATAAATTTGTTGGAAATCTATCAGTTTGGTTTTCAGTTAATATTTTAGCGTCTAGTAATTCATTAATAGATTTTAGATAAGAAACTAAATCATCAATTAATTTAGAGGAAGGATGAATAGAGAAAGATTTACCAGAATTAGTTTTAGATTTTTTAATAAGTTTTTTTTCTTCTATTAATTTATTAATTCTTCTTAGACCAGTAGAATGAGGT
>JAQWPC010000037.1:0-2491 GCA_029245555.1 Alphaproteobacteria bacterium | reverse complement strand
CCACCTAGATCGAGGATATGAAGATTTTGATTTGAAATTAAAAAAATGTGGCGTAAACATTAAAAGAAAAAAATGAGTGAAAAGTTAATTATAGCATGTCCTAAAGGTAGACTTGAAAACAAAGTAGTTAAATACTTATTAGATCGTGGCCTCAAAATTGAAGATGCATTTTTTGACGATGAAACAAGAAAGCTTACTTTTGATACTAATTTTAGTGAAATAAAAATTATCAAACTAAAACCATCAGATATTCGATCCTATACAATATTAGGTGCTGCGGATATTGGGTTTGTAGGATATGACGATATTTTAGAAAATTCTCAAAAAAACTTAGTTTTATTAAACAAGACCAATATTGGTAGATGTCGTATTTCTATTGCTTCAGATAAAAAAGAGATAAATTTCTCTGAAAAAAAAGTTTTTAAAGTAGCTACTAAGTTTCAAAACATATCAGAAAATTATTTCAAACAATTAAACATCCAAACAGAAACCATCAAGCTTAACGGCTCTATAGAGCTGGCAGTCAAGTATGGCGTTGCTGATTTTATTCTTGATCTAGTTCAGTCTGGAAAAACTCTTAAAGACAATCAGCTATATGAAAATGTTATTATTAATAATGATATATCAACAGTCATTATCAGTAGTTATTTTGCCTACGATACAAAAAAAAACTTTATCAAAAAACTTCTCAATAAAGGTCTTTGATGAAAACAGTTTCTAAAAACTGGATATTTAAAAATCTGAAATTATTTAATCAAAATGATTCCAAAGTAAAACCTATCGTTCAATCAATCATTAGAGACGTTCAACACAACGGAGATAAGGCCTTATTAAAATATGTCAAAAAATTTGAAAATTCTAAAGCTGAACTCAAGGATATTGTATTTTCAAAAAAGCAATTAGCTCATGCTTATCAATCCTTATCTTTGAAGGATAGAAAAGCACTGCAGTTAGCCCATCAAAGAATTCACTATTATCACTCAAAACAAATAAGAAAATCTTACTCTTTTCCTGATCAACAAGATTCTAAATTCCATATCCAATGGAATCCTATTGAAAATGTGGGATTATATGTGCCGGGGGGAATGGCGTCGTATCCGTCAACAGTGCTGATGACATCTATACCGGCAAAAATAGCAAAAGTACCGAATGTAATGATGTGCGTACCCTCACAAAATGGTAAAACCTCATCTCTAACTCTAGCTGCGGCATATCTTAGTGGCGTTGATAAAGTATTTAATGTTGGTGGGGCTCAAGCCATAGCTGCTTATGCTTTTGGTACAAAAATTATTCCAAAAGCAGATAAGGTTTTTGGTCCTGGTAATCAATTTGTAGCTGAAGCTAAAAAACAACTTTTTGGCACTATTGGAATTGATTTACCAGCGGGCCCATCTGAAGTTCTAGTTATTGCTAATAGTCAATCAAATCCATCATGGGCTGCCTTAGATGTTTTAGCCCAAGCCGAACATGATGTTAACGCTAAAACATATGTAGTCTCTCAATCAAAAGATATTTTAGAAAAAATTAAAAAAGAAATTAAAAACAAATTAAAAGACTTACCCCTTCAAAATATTAAACAGTCTATTGGTAATAATTGTTTTTTAATTCATGCTAAAAATGAAAAAGAAATTTATGAAATATCTAATTTTATTGCACCAGAACATCTTCATATCCATTCAAAATTTAATAAGAAATTACTTAAAAATATTATTCATGCTGGTTCTGTTTTTGTAGGTGAAAGTGCCCCTGTAGCTTTAGGAGATTATACAATAGGTACTAATCATGTCTTACCAACAGATCAATCGGCCCGATTTTCCTCAGGGCTAAGTGTTGATGATTTTATCAAGAAAACTGTTTTTATTGAGATGGGTAACAAGACCTTTCAGAAGATAGCTCAACCGACAATTGATCTAGCGAGACAAGAAGGCCTAGAAGCTCATGCTTTATCAGTTGAAATTCGTAAAATCAAAACATAAGATACAATTATATGTCCAAAGAAGATGCAATCGAATTTCAAGGTGTAGTTTCAGAGCTGCTACCAAACGCTATGTTTAAAGTTAAACTTGATAATGATCATGAAGTCATAGCGCACACCTCAGGAAAAATGAGAAAAAATAGAATTAGAGTTTTAGCAGGCGATAGGGTGACTGTTGAAATGACACCATACGATCTAACTAAGGGCAGAATAACATTTAGGTCTAAATTTTAATGAATATTTTAAAGGGAGTAATGCCATGTCTACAAAACTTATTGTTTCAAATTACAAAAATTTTAAATGCGGAGTCAAACTTAACGAAGGAGAGTTGGTCAATATCCGCTTTCAACCAAACGAAGATGTTCAAATCGGAGATATCTATAAAGTAAAAGTTTCCGAAATTCTCCCAAACGACAGTGGAGCATTTATTAGTTACGGTAAAGATGGCCAGCGTGGTTTTTTTAAACGCATAAATCTTCCTAGTGGAGATAAGGCGCATGAGGGTCAAACACTACT
>JAQWPC010000032.1:0-3363 GCA_029245555.1 Alphaproteobacteria bacterium | reverse complement strand
AGCTCCGACCTCTGCTGCTTTTTCTAACAAACATACTGATAAATCTTTATTAACTTGTTTTAATTTAATTGCTGTAGCTAATCCTGCAGGCCCTGCACCTACAATCACAACATCATATAACATTTCTTCTCTTTGAAGTTCGCTCATACTCTAATTATATACTAAATGTTATGATTCTAGTTTATTAAGTAAATTAAGTTCTTTGATAATTTCTGGAATAGCCTGGAACAAATCTGAGGATAGACCATAATCTGCTACATTAAAAATTGGTGCTTCATTATCCTTATTTATAGCAACTATAACCTTGCTTTCTTTCATTCCTGCTAAATGTTGAATAGCACCAGAAATTCCGACAGCAATGTATAATTCAGGGGCTACCATTTTCCCAGTTTGTCCTACTTGACATTCATTACCAATATAACCTGCATCAACAGCAGCACGTGAGGCTCCAACTGCAGCATTAAGCTTATCCGCTAAATCATACAATAATTTGAAGTTATCTGAATTTTCCATACCACGACCACCTGAGATTACTATTCTTGCATTACCCAATTCTGGTCTATCACTTTTCGAAACCTCTCTGCCAATAAAAATAGTTTTAACTTCATTATCGATAAAGTCGACATCCTCTATAGAAGCGTTGCCTCCTGTTTCTTCACATTTATCAAATGAAGTAGGTCTGATAGTAAGTAAATTTATATTTTGCTCAGTCTCAACATGAGAAATGGCATTTCCTGCATATATCGGTCTCACAAAAGCGTTTGCAGCTGCAATTTCAATTACATCGCTAATTTGAGTAATATCAAGTAGTGCAGATACTCTTGGAAGAAGGTTTTTTCCAAAAGTGGATGCGGGGGCTAAAATATGAGTGTATCCATTAGCGATATTTGAAATAATAGGTGCAGATAATTCAGGAATAAAATTTTCAAGCTTTGAATTATCACATTTTAAAACTTTTTTAATTGGATAAATTGATTTTGCATTATTAGATAATGCCTCAATATCTTTACCCATTATTAAAAGATGAATATCATCACTAAGATTGGTAGCAGCAGTTATTGTATTTAAAGTTGAATTTTTTAAAATACTATTATCATGCTCTGCTATAACTAAGACTGCCATTTAAATTACTTTTGCCTCATACTTTAATTTTTCAACTAATTCTTTTACATCATTAACCATTATTCCTGCTTTACGTTTTGGTGGTTCTTCGACTTTAATAATTTTAATTTTAGGGTTAGTGTCAATACCAAGCGTGCTTATATCTAAAACTTCTAAAGGTTTCTTTTTAGCTTTCATGATATTAGGTAAAGAGGCAAATCTTGGAGTATTTAATCTTAAATCACATGTAATTACAGCTGGCAAATTGCTTTCAAGTTTTTCAATTCCTTCATCTATCTCTCTTGAAATGAATAATTTATCTCCTTCGATTTTTAAATCTGAAATAAAACAAGCTTGCGGCCAACCCAGTAAAGCAGATAAAATTTGGCCAGTTTGGTTTGCATCATCATCAATTGCCTGTTTCCCCATTAAGACTAAGTCAGGATTTTCTTTTTCAATTATCTTCCTTAAAGTTTTGGCTACAGCCAATGGCTCTAAAGAATTAGGGGATTTAACTAAAATTGAACGATCAATTCCCATTGCCATCGAAGTTCTTAAAACATCCTGAGACTTTTCATCCCCAATGGAAATTGCTACTGTCTCTTCTGCTATTCCTTGCTCTTTTAATTTGACCGCCTCTTCAATAGCATTTTCATCTGGAGGGTTGACTGACATTTTAACATTTTGTGTTTCAACACCAGAGTTATCACTTTTAACCCTGATTTGGACTTTGTAATCAACGACTCTTTTTACAGCAACTAGAACTTTCATTTTGAATTGAATAAAATAAACTAACTTTTACAAGTTTCAAGATCCAAAAAAAATGGAAAAAATAACAAAAAAAAAGATATATAAAAATATTTATGAGTTAAATATCAATCTGGGTAAAAGTAAATCAATCAAGGATATTAAAGAAAATTATATTTTTAATGGTAGAAGTGTTTCCGCTATTTGTTTCAATCGGGAGTTAAAAATATTTTATTTTATACGACAGTTTCGACCTAATTATTTTTTTAATAAATTTAAAGTAAATCCTTTAGAAATTGTAGCGGGTGGTGTTAAAAAAAATGAGTCTAGCAGGCATGCAATTTTAAGGGAAATAAAAGAAGAACTTGGAGTAAAGGCAGTATCTTTAAAAAAGATTGACTCACTTATTATAGCTCCAGATTGTTTAGAGGAAATTACTGAAATCTATTTTGCAGAAGTACCTATAATTAAAAACTTTGAAATCAATAACCCAAAAGAAGGTGAGTATATAAAAATTATATCTTTAAAAAAAAATGAAGCTTTAGAATTAATTAATAAAAACAACACCCAAAATTTAGTAACTAAGTATGCTTTACTTAAAATTAAAGAAATTAAGATTTAATTTTTTCCATCTTAGCGTCATACATTGGAGATAGATGAACGTTACAAGGTACTTTTTTAGTTGCTATCTCTAGCTCATAGTTACCACTTTTTACAAACTCTTTATCAATAACTTCTTTGCTTCTAATGTAACCATATCCAATAGACTTACCAATTGTGTATCCATACCCCCCACTTGAAAGCCAACCTACTTGCTTACCATCTCTAAAAATTGTCTCTCTTCCAAGAAGAATTTGATCAGGATCATCACAAGTAAAGCCTGCAAATATTTTCTTTAATCCATTTTGCTTTTGTTCTAGAAGAGATTTTTTTCCAATAAAATCGATATCATCATTTAATTTAGTGGCCCATCCTAATCCTGCTTCAAGAGGTGTATGATCAGGGCCTATATCAGAACCCCAAGCTCTATAGCCTTTTTCTAAACGGCAACTCTCAATACAACGATATCCCGCATTAACCAAACCGAGATTTTTTCCAAAATCCATTATATTTTCATATACATCTTTTGCTTGATCAATAGGAAAGTGTAACTCCCATCCTAATTCACCCATGTAAGTTATTCTAATGGCATTTACATCATGATTTCCAATTCTAATTTTTTGACAAGTACCAAATGGAAAATTTTCATTTGATAAATCATGGTTTGTTAAACCTTGAAGTATTTCTCTTGATTTAGGACCCATAAGTGCAAAAGCAGAATTATCATAAGTTATATTTTTAATATCTACCCTATATCCACTTGGGATGTTTGATTTTATCCAATTAAAATCATGAGTCATAAATCCGGTACCTGTAACGATGTAATATTTATTAACATCAAGCACTGTTATGGTAACGTCACATTCTATGCCGCCTTTTTCATTTAACATTTGAGTATAAATAATAGATCCAACT
>JAQWPC010000021.1:0-2306 GCA_029245555.1 Alphaproteobacteria bacterium | reverse complement strand
TTTTGCCATTCAACGAACTCTCCATTGTACCAAATGAAGCCAATTCGTTTATCAAAAGGGATAATTTCCATATTTTGAAATAATGTAATATTATTTATTTCAATTCACAATATAATTATAATCATTCCTTATGAACTTAAGTTTTGCCGATACACTCTATTTTAAAAAAGAAAATATCCTAGAAATCATCTTAGGATTACATCGATCTTACAAATCGCTTCAAAGAGAAATACAGACATGTTGTGAAATATATCAATTAACTTTTAATGAATTACTCGTTTTATTGGAAATAAGAAAAGGCTTTAACAAAAAAGTTGATATAGCAAATAGAATTTATATTAAAAAGCAAAATCTAAATCTTATTATCAAAGATCTTAAGGAAAAAGATATTATCAAAAATGATGGTAAAAAAGTTGTAATCACTAATCATGGCAATGATCTTATTGAAAAAACGATAAAACGAATTAATGAAAAAATTATAAAAATTTTCCAAAAAACTGACCCTAAAAATATGGCAGGATTTATTAACATAATTGAATCACTTTGATCAACAATCAGCATATATTATTAGTTGAAGATGATGAGAGTCTTCAAGAACTCATAGAAAAATTACTAAAAAATAATAATTATATTGTTTCTAAGGCAAAGAATATTGCTGAGTCTGAAAACCTAATAAAATTATTTGTATTTGATTTAATTATTTTAGATGTGATGCTTCCAGATAGTACTGGCTTAGATTTTTATCAAAATCATATTAAAGATAGAATAAACACTCCAGTAATTTTTC
Source organism: Alphaproteobacteria bacterium (assembly GCA_029245555.1). Classification (GTDB taxonomy): domain Bacteria; phylum Pseudomonadota; class Alphaproteobacteria; order HIMB59; family HIMB59; genus HIMB59. Next base: position 1,519 of record JAQWPC010000021.1, on the reverse strand, counting down.
TTTCAGCTTTAAGTGATGTGGATGATCGAGTATCTGGATTAGAGCTAGGTGCTGATGACTATATTGGTAAGCCTTTTGATTCTAGAGAATTATTGCTAAAAATAAAAAAAAATATACTCAAAAAACAATCTTCTGACATGGTCAAACTTGGAACAGATACAGAATTTGATTTAAAAATGGAGCAATTACTATTTCAAGGAAATAAGATTAGCCTATCGAGCAATGAAGTTAAAATACTCAAACTGCTTATTAATAATTCCCATCAATTTCTTACTAGAGATTTATTAAATACCGAACTTGGTTTAGATTTCTTATCAAGAAGCGGTGATATGCAAATATCTCGACTGAGGCTAAAAATAAAAAAGGAATGTAACTTAGATGACCTTATTCGGTCAGTTCATGGGAAAGGTTATAAAATTTTTCTTTGATGTTTAAATGGAATAATTTTTCAGGTAGTCTTTTAGTTAGATCTGTATATTTAATCACAATACCTATCGTTCTAGTTCAAATAATTGGGATTATTATCTTTTTTGAACTTCACTGGGATTTAGTTTTAAAAAGAAGTGCGCAGTCTATTTCCAATGAAATCAAAATTTTAGAACTCAATAAGGACTCCAATTCAATTGATGAATACGCCAATACCTTGGAGATTATTAAAACAAATGACTTAGATCTTTCAAGTGCCAGTGAAATATCTAATTGGATTTTCAAAAAAAGAATTAGTCAATCCTTATCACAAATTCCTGGGAAATTCATAGCTATTCAAAATGATAAATATTTTATTATCTATAATGGTCTAACCAATGATATTTTTTATCTTATACCAAAAAAAAGAGTAGAAACAAAAACTGTAGGTGGTTTTTTTCTATGGACACTGGCCATCAGCCTTATTTTATCTTTAATATCTTATTTTTTTATCAAAAAACAAATACAACCCTTAAAGAGATTAGGAATTATTACTAAAAGTTTTGGGAGAGGAATAGAGACACCCAATCTAAAACCAAGTGGTTCATCGGAAGTAAGAGGTTTAATTAGTGATTTTAATAATATGCAAAATAATATCAATAGCACCCTAGACAATCAAAGAAATATGTTAGCAGGCATAAGTCATGATTTAAAAACACCCCTTACTCGAATTAATTTAATGATTGAGGAGCTTGAAAACTTAGAGCTTAAGGACTCGATTTATAAAAATATATCTGAGATGAATCTTATGCTGAATCACTATTTGGATTTTATAAAAAATGAGAAAAATGAAAATCTTGATGATGTGTCTACTAACTCTTTGATAGAGGATTTATCGAACAACTATCCTAATATAAAAATCTTAAAAAATGAACGAAGTGTGGTACTAATTAGAAAAAGTCAAATATCAAGGGCACTAATCAATATCTTAGATAATGCTAAAAAATTTGCTGACAATATATACATAAATTCATTATTTGATGGCTCGAAATGGATTATCTCTATAGAGGATGATGGACCTGGTACTAACTTATCTCAGGAGCAGTTAGTCAAA
>JAQWPC010000008.1:0-2339 GCA_029245555.1 Alphaproteobacteria bacterium | reverse complement strand
GTTATCTGGTGGGCAAAGACAGAGGGTTGCAATGGGAAGAGCAATTGTTAGAAACCCAAAAATTTTCCTATTTGACGAACCTTTATCAAACTTAGATGCAAAACTACGTAATCAAATGCGTTTGGAAATTAAAAAACTTCAGAGACAAATGGATGTCACTAGTGTTTTTGTTACCCATGATCAAACAGAAGCAATGACACTTGGGGATAGAATAGTTGTAATTAACAACGGTATTGTTGAGCAAGTAGGGACCCCTAAAGATATATACTCTAAGCCTAATACAAAATTTGTTGCTGAATTTATTGGCTCCCCTCAAATGAATTTATTCAATTGTAAAATTGAAAATGGCAATGCCAAAATCGGTGATGGCCACATAAATTTAGAAAATTCTATTAATATCCAAGATGCTTCAATTGGAGTTCGTCCTGACGATATTCAAGTAAATCAAAATGGTAAGTTTGAAACTAAAGCCAGTTTAGTGGAATATCTTGGATCAGATATGATTATCTATTCTAGCATTGGGAATCAGGATTTTAGTTGTAAGTTATCTTCAAAAATAGATGTGAAAGCTGGAGATAATTTTAAATTTGATATTCTGTCATCATCTGTGCATATTTTTGATAACACTACTAACAAAAGAGTGTAGTTAAGTTATTATTTTGGAATTATACAAACAGGTATAGGTTCCATTTTATGCAGACTTTTAGATCTTATTTCCAAATACCTATTTCTATTAGAAGAATTTTCATTCTGCATTGCTTCTTCGATCTCTTCATATGATAAGCCAACTTGATCTTCGTCAGTCCTGCCATCATTCCATAAGCCATCAGTAGGTGGTGCATCTATTATTTCTTGATTTATTCCAAGTTCTTTAGCCATACCCCAAACTTCAGTTTTTAAACAGTCTGCAATAGGGGAGATATCAACTCCACCATCTCCATATTTTGTATAAAACCCTATTCCAAAATCCTCAACTTTATTACCGGTACCTACGACAATACCATTATTGGAAGCAGCAATTTGATATAATGTTGTCATTCGAAGTCGTGCTTGTGAATTAGCATAACCATGCTCAGAGTCATTTTTATTAAGAGCTATTTGAAAAGAAGAAAAAACATCTGCTAAATTAACCTCAACACTCTCTATATTAGAAAATTTGTCATTCAGCCATTTGATATGATTTATGCCTCTTTGATTTAAAACTTGATGATTTAAGATAGGCATAGATGCAACAATGGTTTTTAAACCTGTCTTAGCCGATAGTGCACTAGTTACCGCAGAGTCTATACCTCCAGAAATGCCAATTACTAAGGTATCAATATTATTTGTTAGGCAATAATTTTTAATCCAATCAGAAATATATGTTATTTTTTCTTTATTATTCACAATTACTTAATACGTTTAAATTAAAGTTAAGTTTACTTAAATATGTAAATAATTTTAATTCCTTTTATCAATTAATATATGCTAAAATTACATATCAATTTTAAGGAGGAAATAATGAAATTTTTAACTATCACATTGTCTATTTTACTCTCTTATTTCCCTATCGCAGCTAATTCAGCACCTCTTCAATCAATTGGAGATCCTGAAGGAGAACTTAATGTAGTTGCATGGGCGGGATACCTCGAAAGAGGAGCTACTGTTGAGGCTTTTGACTGGGTTACTGGTTATGAAGACAACACGGGATGTAAAGTAAAAATTAAAACTGCCGGTACTTCTGATGAAATGGTCGCTTTGATGAACGAAGGGGGATTTGATATCGTTACAGCTTCTGGCGATGCAAGTCTGAGATTGATTGCTGGTGACACAGTCCAAGAAATTAATATCGATTTAATACCTAGTTGGAGCACAATTGACCCAAGACTACAAAATGCTGAATGGCACACAGTAGATGGAAAACATTATGGTACACCATATATGTGGGGATCGAATGTATTAATGTATAATACAAACGCCTTTAGTGAAGCGCCTACTAGCTGGAACGTAGTTTTTGAAGAACAAAACTTATCAGATGGGGAAAGCAATAAAGGAAGAGTTCAAGCCTTTGATGGTCCTATTCATATTGCTGATGCTGCAATGTATTTAATGTATCACCAACCTGAATTAGGAATTAAAGATCCTTATGAATTAACAGATGCTCAATATCAAGCATCTCTAGACTTATTAAGACAGCAAAGAGAATTAGTTGGAAGATATTGGCATGATGCATTTATGCAAATGGATGACTTTACTAATGAAGGTTTTGTAGCCTCAGCTTCTTGGCCTTTTATGGTTAACCTTTTACAAGGAGCAGAACAGCCAATAGCAAGCGTAATACCTCAAGAGGGTGCTACAGG
>JAQWPC010000003.1:0-7753 GCA_029245555.1 Alphaproteobacteria bacterium | reverse complement strand
AGCTCCTGTTACTAAACAACAAGCTCCTGTCACTAAACAACAAGCTCCTGTCACTAAACAACAAGCTCCTGTCACTAAACAACAAGCTCCTGTCACTAAACAACAAGCTCCTGTTACTAAACAACAAGCTCCTGTCACTAAACAACAAGCTCCTGTTACTAAACAACAAGCTCCTGTTACTAAACAACAAGCTCCAGCACCTAAGGTCAAGCACCTACAAGCTGTTGATCCGAAAGGTAATCCAATTCCAGCTAGAGGAGCACCTAAGGTCAAGCACCTACAAGCTGTTGACCCGAAAGGTAATCCAATTCCATAAAATCATGGTGCGTTATTTTGAAAAATAATTATAATGTTAAGATAATAATCTAAGGAGGATGTTATGCCAGCATACGATCAAAAAGAATTAGAGCAGTGGAAAGATGGATTGTTAGCTAAAAAAAGCGGTTCTAATAAAAAAATATTAGTCTTTATTGGAATTGTTGTAGTTGCTGCTATCAGTTATCTACTTTTATTTCATAACAAATAAAACACTAAGTTTAACTTTTTAATTCTTTAAAAAGAATAATTTATTCCAAACTTAACTATTGAAGCATGATTGACCTGAGCGAAATCAAGTCCATCAGTTGATGAAGTTAAAGAATCTTCAGCAATATTCTTTTTAACTCTTGTGGGAAAATATAATCCCTCTAGCTGAAAAGAGACATTATCACTGGCGGGCATGAACCATTCAACACCTCCTCCTAAAAATAGATTAATTTTATTGAATGATTTTTTCCCTGATTCATCAGCGTCTTGATGAAAAACCTCAGCTCTGTAACTGGCAAGACCAAGGGTTCCATATGTTAAGATCCTCTCTGATAGGAGATAACCTAATTTACCTCTAATAGAAGTTATATCTTTTGATTTTACAGAGACAGTATCATCGTCAGCACCTGAGCCTTTAACTTTATTATTTAAAATTTGATAGTCAAGATTTAAGCCTAAAACAAAATTATTATTGAATTGCCAATCTCTACCAATTTGTATATAGCCAAGACCCCCAGTATCTGATTTACGATCAATAATTTCAGCGTTACTATCAGAATTGGAATCTAAAAATGCATCAAATTGAGTTGAAGCAAGGCCAGCCCCAGCCCCAATATAAATTCGATCAAACAGTTTTAAATTGTAAACTTTAGGCATATATGATGTAGCTGATGTTTCTTTAAGATCACCAAAGGAATAATTGATACCTGCTTTTATCATATACATTCCATTAATAAGACCAAAATCTCCAGAGTCTGTGTCAGTTGAAAGTTCATTTTCATCAACAGACGTTTTTGGGCCAGACGGATAATAAAGAGCTTCTAAGGATAAGGACCAATTATCACTGTAAGGGGTAAAGTAATTTATGCCACCGCCTAAAATCATTCTAGCGCCATTAAGGCTTTTCGTTCCACTAGATCCATTATCATCTTGAAATTTAAATTTTCCGCGAAGGCTACCTACTCCCAAAATTCCGTAAGCAAGTGTACGTTGGTTAAGCGGATATCCAAGTTTTATTTTGATAGAGTACGAATCATGTGAGGACACAGTTGCAAAGTCACCTGATTGGCCATGCTTACGATATCTATTATTAAACCAACTATAATCAATAATAGCGCCGACGATTATTTCATTATCAAGTTGCCAATCTTTACCTAGTTGAATATAGCTCATCACTGCTGAACCATGTTTACTGTGGAAGCTTTCCTGATCAGAGGCAGGGAAATCATCACGATCTGCTTTGGATGAAAATTCTGTAACTGCTATACCTGTGCCGCCTCCGATATAATAACGATCAAATAAATCGACCCCTTTAGCTTGAGGCAAAGAAAAAGGTAAAATCGTTATCACTAACGCAAAGCTGTAAAATATAAAATTTATAATTTTCATAACTTAATTTTACCTTTTTTTTTAAAATAAGCTAAATTTAAAGATGTAAATTAAAAAAATTCGAACAATATAATATGGCACCCTTTATAGCTCTAATCATCGGCATTTTTTTTACTAGCTTAATAGCTATAGTTTTATATTTTTTATTTCGTCGGCTTAATAAAAAGTTAACAAGCGTTTATCTTATTCTAATCTCTTTATTTTTACTCAATCACCTATTCAGTCGTGGGCAATTATTTTTTTCTGAAACAAAAATTATCCCCTTTAACAATAATCAAGAAATAAATTTAACCTTTTCACCAAATAATGACCTTAAATACACCATTGATATTATTTTTAAAAACCAGTCCTTAGTTAAGATCATGGATGCTTGTTGCTATCGTTGGAACAGACTTGAGGATTTTGATGAAAAAATATGCCCCAAGCAAATAATATATCAAAAGATAAGTGGGCAAATAAACAATAAACCACTATATGCAAAGCTTGAATATGATGGAGATATATTCCCTTATGGAGTTGAAGGTACAAATTATGGATTATTAAACAATTATCTATACTTTGATCAACTTGGACTTCATATCATAAATTTTAAGGCTTTTAAAAATACTTCTATCCCGATTGAAATAAAAATTGATGCCGATTATGAAAGCATCATTAAAGCAAAACCCGTACTTGTTATAGCCCCATATGACGATGTTGGGAATAGCTCTTTATTTCTATTTTTAATCCTTGCGATTCCTTTTATATTGGCAATCTTAATGACCTGGATACCAATCATTTTAAGATTATCACTAAAAAAATAAAATACGTTTGGTGGTTTAAAGTAAGATGTATTTACTTTACGCACTCAAAATAAATTACACAGTTGCCATTGTTGCACGTCTTATTGATAAATATAGCCTTTGAGAAAAGTGGTCGTGGACAATCATAATTTGCTTGTTCATATAGCTCTTTTTCACTCATATAATCCTCATAATATTTATACGTCAGAATATTATTGTCATCAATAATAAGCTTTTTAATACAAATAAAACCAACGGCTGTGATAATTAACCAAATAATTATAAATTTTTTTGAGAATATATTTCTCATAGTTACTCACACACTCTTAAATCCATATTAGACCTAAGGAATTTTATTTTTGGATTCATTTCCTTTAATTTATTTAATTTTATATTAAATTTTTTTGCTATTTTATATAAACTATCTTCTCTTTTTGACCGGTATATCTCTTGATCACAATTTAACTTCTGCTCCTTAACTTTTTTAAAAGGAGATATCAGCTTATTATCTTTAATGCGGTACGGAGTATAACAATCAAGTTTTAGGGGTATGTTGTTTTCATATATAAAGGTAGGTTCCACAACCTTCCATAGTCCCCGAAAATTTCCCTGCCATTCGGGTCCAAATTTTTGTAACTCAAAGTGTAGGTGAAAGCTATTTACTTCTTTACCAGGTCCTGCATTTGTATACCCAGTATTTCCCATTCCAGCAATAACCTGACCTTTTTTAACTGTTTCACCAACCCTAACCTTTGCACTTCTATGCTTATTATGAACGTAAGCGGTCAAGTACCCTACCGGATGAAAAATTTTAATATAGTTCGCCTTACTCATATAGCTGGGGTCAGAGCTTGCTTCGGTAAAGTGATCAACAACCTCCATAACAACACCATCCATTGCAGCTAAAATAGGTGTGCCTTCATCCGCACCAATATCAACGGCAAATTTATCTTGCTCGGTCAGATGCGTCGAACCAGGACAATCCCCACTTTGAATCATGACAAAAAACGGTCCTTTTGCAATGGGTAAGATAATTTCATTATTGGGCAATTCAGGCAGTCCAAATTTTCCAAGACCATCATGAAAAAAAGTTAAATTATCCTCTAAAAGTTTTTTATTTGATTCCGAAGACATCTGATAGATCATTTCAGATTCCGATGCAACATTAACAGCTAGCTTTGATGCAACTGCATCAGACCATTTGGTTTCGGGTAATAAAGAATTTGTATCCTTATCATTTTTTTTTAGTGCAACAACCAATACGGCTCTGTCTACTTTTGTATGATTTTGTATTGTAATTTTTAGATTATTTGGGTTTAGATCAGACTGCTCTGAATAGACCGTAACAGAACCATCTGCAAGAGAATACCTGGGATCAAAACTCCGAAAGTTATCCCCTTCATGCTTATGATATAAAAGAAAAAGAGCTCCAAAAAAACAGACACCCAAAAAAATCCATCTTATTACTTTATTATTAAGCATAAATTCCATTACACCTGAAACAGAATTATATTGATTGGCAATTAAGATTTATTTCAAAAACTTTATATATAGACACACTCTACTCTTTTAAAAATATATATAATTAAAAATATGCAAAAATATACGTTACCCAAACCTTCTGCCGAAAAATTAGCACAAACATGTCTATTTGCAGGAGGTCATCTTCTAATTGAGGATATTCCAGGGACAGGAAAAACAGTATTAGCTAAAAAAATTGCAAACATATCAAACCTATCAACCAATCGAATTCAATGTACGAATGATTTGATGCCGGCGGATATCTTAGGTTATAACAAAGTAAAAAATAATAAATTAGCCTTTATCAAGGGTCCAATTTTTACTAACATTCTGCTTATTGATGAGTTAAATAGAGCGCCATCAAGGACACAATCGGCGTTGCTAGAGGCAATGGAGGAACTTCAGGTAAGCATAGAGGGGAAAACACATTCATTATCAAAGCCATTCTTTGTAATCGCCACCCAAAACCCAAGAGAACAAACAGGAGTTTTTGATTTACCAGAATCACAAATCGATCGCTTTAGCATTTGCATCAAGATGGATGAAATATCTAATGAAGAGTATAAAAATATTTTACTAACTAAAGAAGAAAAACAAACAAACAAGCTCAATTTCAAGAAAGTGATTGCTAAGAGTGATCTTATACATATTGATGAAAAATTAATCAATTATTTACTCAATATCATCTCGTTAATAGAAGCAAAGGTAAATAAAAAACTAGCTATTCGCCCACGAATTCAATTAAAAAATTTATCTAAATCATTCGCCGCATTAGATAAGCGAAATTTTGTTGTTCCGGAAGACATACAATCAGTTCTGCTTCCAAATATGAGACATCGTTTACCAGGTATGGCCGACAGTGAACTCGAAAAAATATTAATTGAAGTAGTTAAAGAGGTCAAAATACCCTAAACAAATGAATTTTTTTGAAAAAATTATAAAAAAATATGATCTTAAAAAAAATTCAAATAAAAATTCAATACACTCCATCAGACAACTTTACGCGCTCCCAACAAGATTTGGTATCTATCTGGGATTTGCCCTTGTGGGAGGCTTTGTTCTATCAGCAAGACTAGAGAATAATTTTTTGTTACTTATCATCTTATTTCAGATGATTATCTTCTTTTTATCTATCCTGTGGTCTGCTGATAATATGCTCAACATAAGCATTAAAACGGATAAAGATTTTATCTATATTCCAACTTTCAACAAATCGGTTCCGCTCAAACTATCTGCTCCATCAACCAAGTATAGGATTTTATTACCTGAGCATGACATTAAATTTGCAAATAGAGTAATCAAGTATCCTTTTTTTGGTATTCATAGAGGATCGATAAAAATGGATGCTATCCAAGTTAAATCTCTCTTCCCATTTAGCATCGTATCCTGTTGGGTATGGTTAACTCCAGGAAAGATAACCATCTCACCCACACCCGTCATTATTAATTCTTACGAAGAGCTTTACATGTACCTGACAAAATATAAACAAGCACAACCAGGTAATGATAATTTTGATTACTATCGAAAATCAATTGATCAAGACCACATGAAGAAAATAGATTGGAAAAAATACTTAGCTAAGAATGTGAAGTTGACCAAAATATCCAACCAACATAAAAAAAATGATCAAATCTATATTGACGGAGACTTGTTGACTAAAAATAATAAGGAAAATGGATTAAGCATTATCTGTGGTGTGCTTATCTTCTCTGATAAACATAAATTAGATTGGCAACTTAAGTTAAATAAGCATTTTTATACTTCTAAAGGGGATGACTATATTCAAGCTCTCAGATATTTGGCAATGGTCTAAGAACAATTATCTCTTTTTTGTTTTTTTACCAATTATTTTTTTGCACCTCCCGAACCTACCCCAATGGGTATTTTTAGCCTATCTAATCGCTTGGGTAATTGCTCTGCCAAAGCTTCAGTCTCAAAAATTATTTAGAGTATTTTATTTTATCTTTATTATAGGGTGCTTGTTTCTATATAAAGAAATTATTCATGCTGAATTTTGGGTAATACTCTTAATCTTATTGTTACCCATCACATATTTCTCTGACTCTCAAGAAAGATCCTTATTATTGTCACTAATAAGCTTTCTATCAGCCGCAATATTTATTTTTACACCCGATTTTATTATTGCTGTATTTGTATTTATGTGGGTAAATTGCTTCCTAGTTCTTTATGTCCATAACCGATATGGTTATCGATTTAAATTATTAAATATTAATTTTAAGAAAATTATTTTATTTGTATTAGGAATATGCATTCTGACAGCAAGTTTATTTATTCTTATTCCAAGGTTTCAATTAACTGCAATCGCCGGTATCAATCAGACCTCTAAAATAGGAATGATGAATTATTTAGACTTTGATAAAAAACAAAATATATTTAATGCTGAAGAGGTTATTGATGTCTACAAGATTAAATTGGGTAATAAAGTTAACTTTATCCCTTATTGGAAAACGGGTGTTTTAACCCTTAATATTGGTAATAAATGGATTAGCAAGAAAGAGTCAGACATTATTCCATTAATACCTAAAGAAGATAAGCTTCAATATACGATTATCGAGAATAGAGATAATATTAATTTTTCCCTTCCTGTCCTTGGAGATTACGCAAAATTAAAAATACCACTGCCCTCCTCAACCAATCAAAATGGAGAGCTAATATTAAAAAAACTACCCAAAAATAATTATCAAAAATATGAAATTGAATCTTTTTTTTCAAGCCAAATACAAAGAACAGAAAATATAAAATTTAACTCTGCTTTCGACTTGGTCAGTTGGTCAAGAGAAAAATATGCCTTAGTTAATAGTGAAAATGAATTTGTTGATTATCTTAATAACTATTTTAGGGAGAATTTTACTTATGCCCTGGAGAATTTAAATTTTGATAAAAATCATCCTATTGATAGTTTCTTTTTTGATTTAAAGCGAGGTTATTGTACGCATTACGCTACAGCAACAGTGATTGCGTTAAGGGCAAATAATATTCCTGCCAATATTGTCATTGGGTATGTAGGAGGTGAGTGGAATAATTTTGGTCAATACTACAAGCTCACTTCAAAGAATGCGCATGCCTGGGTTGAAGCTAGAATTGATGGTGAGTGGATAAAGATTGACCCCACCGCAAATCTCACGGCGTCTGATGAGGGTACCGTTAATTTGTCAAATATGAATCTCGACGGGTTCGAAATTAACTTATACCAGACTATTGCATTGTATTTTGATTATATAAATACCTCATTAACTGATCAAATTCTAGATTATGGCTATACAAATACCAATAAAGATAGGTTTAACTCTAAAGCCTTACTAAAGCTTATTCTCACGATTGCTATTCCGGGGGTTGTCTTGCTAGCCCTATTACTTTTATTTAAGAACTTTTCATTTTTATTTGATAATAAATATAAACGACTTGAACAAAATTGGAGGACAATTTTGATTTCACAAGGCTATGTAATCCATGAGGAAAGCAGCTTAGATCGACTTAATCAGTCACTTAAAGACAAGAAAGCTAAAAAAGTAGTC
>JAQWPC010000168.1:0-3986 GCA_029245555.1 Alphaproteobacteria bacterium | reverse complement strand
TGCATCTGATGCTTCTGTAATGGCCAAATCTCTGTCTAAAATAGATGCTAGTAACTTTATCCAATCTTCATTTTTCGATCCCCCTCCAATTACAAATAGATTATTTAATTTAATGCCAGTTTTTGAAAGAGCTTGGTAGTTATCGAACAGTCCAAAAGAAATACCCTCAATTAAGCTGTAAACAAGTGTACTTCGATTTGTCTCAATACCCATATTATGAAAACTTGCACGCACATGAGGATCATTTAGTGGTGTTCTCTCTCCTGTTAAATAAGGTAAATAATATGGAGAATTTTTCATTAAAAGATCTGAACTCATAGGCTCTTTTAAAGATTTCGTTATTTCATCTATTGAAGATTCAAAAGTATTAATAAACCAGTTAATATTAGAAGTGCAGGAAAGCATAACTGACATTAGATGCCATGTATTTGGTAAACAATGACAGAATGAGTGAATTGCATCATCATAATTTTTTAAGAATTTTTTTGTAGATCCAAAAATAACGCCTGAGGTGCCTAATGATATCGAAGCATCTCCTTCATCATATAATCCTAAACCGACTGCAGCGGCTGCATTATCTCCAGCGCCACCATAAACCTTACAATTTAAATTAAAGCCATATTTTTCAGATATGTCTTTTTTTATAATGCCAGTTTGATCTGTTCCTTCACATAAATTAGGCATTTGTGAAATATTCATAGAACTTGCCTCTAGTAATTTTTGAGACCAATCTCTTTTTTCAACATCTAACCAATAAGTTCCTGAGGCATCAGATAAATCACTAAAAAATTCTCCTGTAAGGTAAAACCTCAAATAATCTTTAGGCAATAGCGCTTTATAAATTTTATCAAAATTTTCCGTTTCATTGTTTTTAATCCACAAAACTTTCGGTGCAGTAAAGCCTGGCATTGCAATATTTCCAGCTATATCCATAACTGAATTATCAGTCATGATTTCTGAACATTCTTGATGACTTCGGGTGTCATTCCAAAGGATACATGGTCTAATTATTTCATGATTTTTATTAATGCATGTAGCACCGTGCATATGTCCTGAAAAAGAGACTGAATTGATTTCATTAATATTTATTTTTTCTTTTAACTTTTTAATGCATTGATCAAGGGCAATAATCCAAGAAGATGGATCTTGTTCAGACCATCCGCTTTGAGGATTTGATAAAGGAATATCTTCGCTTGAAACACTATGTATAATTTCTTGATCTTCCCCTATGACCAAACATTTCATGGACGAAGTTCCCAGATCTATCCCTAAATACATAGTTGTTATTATACAATCTTTAAATCAATTTACTATTTCTACTATAATATATTTGATGATAAAATTTTATAATGAATAAATCCTTAGAAATAAAATTAGAAAAAATTAAAAAACAAAATTACAAACCCAAAGATTTTATTATTGCAGATGCTAAAGATGCAGATATGGCAATGGGTATTATTACACCAGGCCCCGCGAGAGATAACAAAGGTAAAATCTTAAAAACCTTTAAGAAACTAAATAATTATAAAGAAGCTATGGTTTCAATGTCTAAATCAAATCTCATAGATATTATGTTAATGTCAGCATCAGTTGGTGAAGAGTTAATTAAAAAGAGAGTGTTTAATAATTCTAAAGTTACTCCAGCTATTCGCATGAATGATACATCGGATATCTGGTTAATGAGAAAAGGTAATTACAGATCTACTAACCCAAGACCCTTCCGATCTGCGCGTCTAGATAGCGTCTCTAAATTTGCAAATTTAGGATTATTTTCAATGACATTTTCAAAAGATGTAGATTTTGACTTAGCTATGTTAAATGCTTATCGAGATTTTCGGATCGAAGCCCTAAATTTTAAATTTAATCATTTTTTAGAGGTGTTTAACCCTCCGATCAATATTGGGTTAAAACCAAAAGAACTAGGTGACTATGTTAATGATTGCATTATAAAAGCGATTGCTGGCCAAACTAAAGATGAAAGACCTTTATTTCTAAAGATTGCCTATAATGGCCCCAAAGCTATGGAGGACTTAGCTAGTTATGATCCCGAAAATTTAACCGTTGGTATCTTAGGTGGCAGTAAAGGAACAACCCGAGATTGCTTTGAATTAATAAACAAAGCAAGTAAATATGGTGCAAGAGTTGCTCTTTTTGGCAGAAAAATAAATCTCTCTGAGGATCCAATCTTACTTGTAAAAATGATGAGAGCCGTCATTGAAACAAACTTAAAAACTGATGAAGCAGTCAAATTATATCATGATGAATTAAAACAAAAAAAATTAATTCCTGATCGACCTCTCAAAAAAGATCTTCAAATAACTGATCCGATTTTAAAATTATAAATTTTTAATATTTGGTAAATTGCCTGAGGATGAATCAATTTTCATCATAGCCGATCCAGCAGCATGAGACTTTTTTAATGTAGTTTCTATATCCCATTCCTCATGAATGCCAAATATAAAACCTGCACAAAAAGCATCTCCAGCACCCACGGCATTTTTAATATTTTTTTTTGGAATTTTTATAGATTTGGAATGGCAACTATCATCTTTAGAAATATACAATGACTCAAGTGGGCTATGAATAACTAAGGCTTTCCTTAGACCTTTCTGAAAAGCTTTTTTAGATAATTTGATTATCAATTTTTGATTTAATTGGTTATTTGAATTTAAAAGTGAAGTATTAAATAGTAACTGAGCTTCAATTTCATTTAGCAAGAGATAATCTGTATATGGAAGAGAGCTAAAAATGATTTTTTGAAAATTAGGAATGTTATTTGAAGCTAAATCAAGGATAGTAATTAAATTTTTTTTTCTAGCTTCTTTTAATATTTTACAAAGTCTTGTCTCCTTACTATCAAAATAATCTAATTTTCCTAAAAGGCTAAGGTATCCAACATACAAAATCTTAGGGTTATTCTTAATTTCATTTAATTTAAAGTGCTTTATATCTAATAATTCATTTGCACCAGAGTAATACAAAAAAGTTCTTTCCTTTTGTTTCTCAAACATACATAACGAATGAGATGTTGGGATATTAGGAGATGATGACAAATATTTAGAAATAATCCCATTACTTCGACAATGATGTTTAATTAATGTTGAATTATTATCTTTTCCAATTGAGCCCATAGCAATTAAATTAGATTTAAATCCTAAAGAGGAAAGATTGGTTAAGACATTACTCGGACCTCCCCCAACACACTGATTGCTATCTATAATAGACTCAAGGGTTCCTCTTTCAGGAAGCTTATTAATTTTATAGGTTGTATCAACACACCAAATGCCAAGCCCGATGACACCACCTTGCATTAAATTTCATTCCATAAAGGGTGAAGAGGTGGTTCATCCTCTTGAATTTCACTGAATCTACCTACTGGTTCAAGAAAATAGTTATCATTATTATCATCATTAACTTGAGATACTTCTCCAGCCATGACCATTCCAGACCCTTTAACAGCATAAAATCTATGAAAAATATTTCTTTCTACTGTTACGCTTTGACCTTTTTTTAAAATCAAAGGTTCATAGGGATCTAATAGAATTTTTTCTCCATCAACTAAAACAGCAATTTTATTTGATAGTTCTTGATCTTCATCGTTGACCTCTAAAAACTCAATGGCTAAATCTCCACCACCTCTGTTGATAATATCTTCTAGTTTAATTTTATGACTATGAAAAGGTATCTCCTGGCCCTCTTGCATGAAAAGTAATTTTTCAGCGTAGGGTTTATCATTAGCATTACCTTGAATGCCATTACGAATACAAAATAATGTAATGCCCTGTTCATTAAATATTCCTTTACCAAAATCTGTAACATCCCATCCCATTTGATGTTTGTTTAAATATTCTCTTAATTCACTTTTGTTTTCATATTCACTCTTTGACCAATACGCCCAATGTGGAAGAGTCCAAGAATATTTTTCCATCATTTCTTTAGCAGTTTGAATTGCTTTGTTTATTTCAGATCTTTTCATTACAAGTTAG
>JAQWPC010000165.1:0-1650 GCA_029245555.1 Alphaproteobacteria bacterium | reverse complement strand
ATAATTTTTAAATTCTCTAAATGACTCAATTTTAGGGTTAATAGCATTTTTAAAATGACCCATTTTGAACTCATATTCATTTCGTGTATCAATGATAGTGACATCCTCTTGTGATATAAAATTTTCCCAATTTTTTGGATCGATGAATTGTCATTTTTTGATATCCTCTACGGATAAATTAAAGTTTGAAGTAACAATCTCTTTTTTGATCTTTACTTTTAATTTTTTTTTAAAAAAACGATCGCTATCAAAATTTGAGTATTTAATATGATTTTCATTTACACCTATCTCTTTTAAAAAATTTATAGTTTTTTGCTCATGAAGTTCAGGTACAGCTATAGTTCCATTTAGACCCTCTGGGCCTACAAGAATATTACCCTTAGTCACGATATTTTTAAAAAAATTTTTAATTTCCTTCTTAAGACCTATTGCATCTTTTAGTTCAAAAAAAGTATAAAAAGCAATTACTCGCATATCTAATATTTACAATAAATCTCTTATTAGATCAAATAAGGCTAATTAAAGTGCTTTAATTTTAGAGGTAAATTGATTTTCAAATTTTGCTAGTCGTGGCATAAATTTAAACCATGCATCTTTAAGAGCCTCTACGAACTTTTCAGTAGACTCTTGGGAGTGGCAAGGAGTTGGGGTAATTCTTATACGTTCAGTTCCTTTAGGGACCGTAGGGTAATTAATTGGCTGAACATAAACTTGGTGTTCATTTAATAAAAAATCACTGATTTCTTTGCATAATTTACTATCCCCAATTAATACAGGGATAATATGAGATCCGGAGTCTAAAAATGGAATCTCTGATTTGCGGAGTTCATTTTTTACAAAATTTACATTTTCAAAAAAAGTATCACGGAGTTGAGGGGTTTTTGTGACTTGCTGAATGCTTTCTAAGCTTCCAGCAGCAACTGCAGGACACATGGAAGTTGTAAAGATAAATCCTTTTGAAAAGCTACGAACAAAATCAATAATAGTATCGGAAGATGCTATGTATCCTCCGGCTAAGCCGAATGCCTTAGCTAAAGTACCATTAATTATATCAATATGCTCAGATAAGCCCTTTTCGTCAGCTACTCCAGCTGCATTAGGTCCGTAAAGACCTACTGCATGAACCTCATCAAGATAAATCAAAGCGCCATTTTCTTGAGCTACTTCAATAACATCTTCAAGTGGTGCAAAGTCAGCTTCCATTGAATAAACAGACTCTAAAACAATTATCTTGGGTCTGGAAAAATCAACACCTTTTAAAATCTCTTTGAGGTGCTTAACATTATTATGGCGAAATATTGCTTTTTCTTTTTTACTAGCGCGAATTCCTTCTATCAAGGAGGCGTGATTGAGCTCATCACTTAAGACTAAGCAGTTATCAAAAGCTGAAATAATAGATTTAAGAGCTGACTCATTTGCGCTATATCCAGAATTAAATGCTAGCGCTCTTTCTTTTTTATGAAGTTGAGCTATTTCTTTTTCAAGCTGAATATGAAAGTTAGTAGTACCTGAGATATTTCTTGTTCCACCACTGCCCGCTCCTAATTTTTCAGCAGCAGATTGCATCGCTGTTATAACATTACGATTTTGACTCATACCTAAGTAATCATTAGAGCACCAAACATCAATTTCTTCTGAATGGCCGTCATG
>JAQWPC010000157.1:0-3596 GCA_029245555.1 Alphaproteobacteria bacterium | reverse complement strand
TATCAACAAACAAAAACCTATCAAGATTTAGAAGGTAATGAATCTGCGCTCAATACTTTTGAGCAAGTTATTAATACACCTTCTTACAAATAACTTTTAAATTCCTCTAAGACTTTAGAATAAATTTCTTTTTTAAAGGGTACGATATTAGGAACTAAGAAATCTTTACCTACCCATTTCCAATCTGAAAATTCAGGATGTTCGGTGTGAATATTTATATCCTTTTCATTGCCAGTAAACTTATACAAAAACCACATTTGTCGTTGCCCTTTATATTTCCCTTTCCACATAGTTTCAGCTAGATCTTGCGGAAGAGAATAATAATACCAGTCAGAACTTTGGGTGATTAATTCAACTTTATTTTTTTTTAATCCCACCTCTTCCTCCATTTCTCGCAGAGAGGCAATAGAGGGTTCTTCTTGGGCGTCTATGCCGCCTTGAGGCATTTGCCAAAATTCTGATGGATGATCAATTCTTTTACCCACAAATATTTCTTTTTTTTGATTGATGATCATCATCCCTACATTAGGGCGAAAGTCTTCGGGGTTATGTGGCATTAATTTAAAACGGCAATTGTTTTAACAGCATCGATAGCGCGCGAGAGCTGATAATCATTTTCTAATAGCTCAGTATAATCTTCTTCTTCTTCCACTCCCTCATTAGTTTCATTTTCAAGAGCATCTTTATAATCTGACTCTCGAAAAGTAAAATAATCATCAATTATATTAAGTTCAGCTCGAGGAACAATAATATCCGGTTCGATACCGACAGCTTGAATGGAGTCGCCACTAGGAGTGTAGTATTTTGCAATTGTTAAACGAATAGCACCACTATCAATGGGTACAATTGTTTGCACTGATCCTTTTCCAAAGGATTTGATCCCCATAATGACGGCGCGATCATGATCTTGGAGAGCGCCTGCAACAATTTCTGAAGCGGAGGCGGAACCCTCATTAATCAGCACAATTAAAGGCTTTTTATTAATTAAATCACCTTTTTTAGCAGAATAAACTTTAACATCTTTTTTCTCGCGGCCTCTTATCGAAACAATTTCTCCTTGCTCCAAGAAAACATCACTGACTGAAATGGACTCTGTAAGAAGACCTCCTGGATTATTTCTAAGATCTAAAACATAACCAATTGGAGGGTTATCACTACTCTCTAGTTCTTCAATAATCTTTTTTAATCCTGGAGTGGTTTGCTCATTAAAGGTGCTGATGCGAAGGACACCTATGTCATCTATCAATCGGTGTTTGACTGATTGGACTTTAATAATGTCTCTTTCAATCTCAATATCAAAAGGATTTTCTGTACCTCTGACTATCGTCAGCGTAATAGATGCTCCTACCTCACCTCTCATAATATCAATAGCCTCTTTCAGTGTCATATCGATTACTGAAACGCCATCTAAGTGAGTAATATAATCTCCTGCTTGAACTCCTGCTTTTTGAGCAGGCGTATCATCTATTGGAGAGACTATTTTTATAAAACTTTTATCAGTCGTGATTTCAATTCCTAAACCACCAAATGCCCCAGCTGTATCCACTTGCATTTCTTTATACACTTCTTCATTCATATAACTGGAATGAGGATCGAGGGCCTGTAACATGCCATTAAGGGCTTTCTCGACAAGTTCTTTGTCAGTTAATTCTTCAACATACTGATTTTTTACTCGATTATACACCTCATTAAAAATACTTAGTTGTCGATATGTTTCTTTGGTATCGGCAAAACTTGACTGGCTACTGATAAGGATGAGCAGGGGTAGAAAATATTTTATCATGACTAATATTTAAGATACAGAATTGGCAGCAGAAAAATCTTCTGACCATAATTTTTCTAAATCATATACTTCTCGTATCTCATTTCGAAATATATGAACTAAAACATGACCGGCATCAATAACTGTCCAGTCACAGAGAGGTCGACCTTCAGGTTTGGTGCAATACATCTTTTTTGTTTTAAGATCACGAAAAACTTTCTCTGAAACAGAGTCCACATGTTTATTAGAACGACCAGAAGCAACCACCATAAACTCTGCAAATTCTGCTTTTCCTTTTAAGGAGATAATAGAAATTTTTTCTGCCTTATTGTCTTCAAGGCTTTCCACAATCGCATTAACCGATGGATCTTGATGATTATTAGCGATGACGTAACTCACTGGATGAAATATCTACTCCATCACCTTCAATAATATGAATGCATGGTGTAGAATGGTTGATAAATGTAGCTAAATCAGGCACAAACAACTCTGGATTTTCTTTTTGGACTGTTGAATTTTCAATGAAATTATCATATCTCGGTCTATATATAACGCAAATACTAATATTTTGGATTATCCATTGGTAATTTTTCCATAAATGCAGCTTTCCCAATTGGTCTAATCCCATAATTAGATAACAAGAGGTGAGAGGATAAATAGTCTGTATTTTTTGTAATAACTCATATGTAGAGGTAATTTGATGAACGTGTTCAAAATCAGATACTTGTACATTTGATAGATTAATTTCTGATTCAATATCCAAGATTTGCTGACGAATAGTACTGGTATGAGAATTGTTTTTTAATGGATTATGGTAAGTTGGAAGCACCACCAATTTTTCTAGATTTAAGCTTTGAAGGGATGTTTGCATGACATGTAAATGCCCTTTGTGAAAAGGATTAAAAAACCCTCCATAGAGTCCAATTGATCTAGGCATCTAAATTGACAATAAAACTATCTGATGTGTTGTTATCTTTTAAAACTTTGATGAAAATATGAAAAAATTGTTTTTGTAAATCTGAGGTGGGGTTTACCATCAGGGGAGTGCGCATTTTAAAATACAAAAATACCGATGTCATAAATTGTAGATCGTCAGCCTCTTCAAGATAGATAATACCTCGGATATTTAATCTCTCTTTATTGTATTTAAAATATAAATTATTAAAGGGCTCATTGCTTAAAATAACTTTATTGAGTTGGGATAGGCCTTCTTCAGAGAGAAGTTTAAGATTTTCTAATTCATAAATACAACCTTTAATCATAAATGTAACTTCTTCTTTGGCAAGACTGTTGAGTACTTCAATTTGTTGTTTAAGTCCTAAGGCAGATTTTTGTAAATTCATTATGATCGTGTTGTATGATTGCCACTTACTTGATATTTAAAAGTGGTTAAATGCTTTGCACCCACTGGACCTCTAACATGAAGTTTGTCTGTGGAAATTCCAATTTCGGCGCCAAAACCAAATTCTCCCCCATCGGCAAATTGAGTAGAGGCGTTGTGCATTAAAATGGCACTTTTGCAATTTTTGAAAAAATAATCAATTGAAGACTGACTTGATGTCAAACAACTCTCAGTATGGCCGCTGGAATATTGATTAATATGATCAACAGATTCTTCAATGTTTTCAACAATTTTAACTGATATTTTTTTATCTAAATATTCTGTCGCCCAATCTTCTGCGGTCGCTAGTCGATCAATGGCATAGATTTTTTGAAGATGGGAACATCCAATTATTTCACATCCTTGTGATTTAAGTTGATCTAATACATAGGTAATATCTGGTGCAGAATTGTCTTTATGGATTAATAAAGTTTCTGTGGCTCCACAGATTTC
>JAQWPC010000133.1:0-3669 GCA_029245555.1 Alphaproteobacteria bacterium | reverse complement strand
TTTATGGATGACCTCCAAGATAAAAAAAAATACGAAACTGAGATTTATCAAGAATGGATAGATCAAGGTTGCTTTAAACCTTCATACAATTTCGATAAAAATTTTTCTATTTGTATTCCACCCCCTAACGTAACAGGTTCTCTGCATATGGGCCATGCTTTGAATAATACAATTCAGGATATTTTAGTGCGCTATCATAGAATGAACGGTTTTAATACACTATGGCAACCGGGTACGGATCATGCAGGTATTGCTACGCAAATGGTAGTGGAAAGAAATCTTGAGGAAAAAAATATATATCGCAAGAATTTAACAAGAGAGGAATTTATTGAAAAAGTCTGGGAGTGGAAAGAGTTCTCTGGCTCTACTATCATTAATCAATTAAAACGTCTGGGTAGTTCCTGTGACTGGTCTCGTGAAAGATTTACTATGGATGATGGTCTTTCTGCTGCTGTAAGAAAAGTATTTGTGTCATTATATAATGAGGGCTTAATCTATAAGGGCCAAACTTTAGTTAATTGGGATACTAAGTTTAAAACGGCCATTTCTGATTTAGAAGTTGTGTCAACTGATGTTAGTACACAAATTTATTATATTAAATATTCATCCTCTAATGGACAGAATATAACGGTTGCCACGGTTCGACCAGAAACCATCTTTGGTGATACAGCAATTGCCGTTAATCCTTTAGATGAACGATATCAGTCATTCAATGGTACCACATTTAAGATACCTCTAACCAATAAAGATATTCCTCTCATTTTTGATGAGTACTCTGATCCTGAGATGGGAAGTGGAGCGGTTAAAATAACTCCCGCTCATGACTTTAATGATTTTGAAGTTGGGAAAAGACACAATTTAGAACTTTTAAATATTTTAAATGATGATGGCACTCTAAACAACAACTGTCCTGAAGAATACGCGGGCCTAGATAGATTTGAAGCAAGAAAATTAATTGTTAAAAATTTAAAGGCATCAGGTTTTATCGAAAAAATTGAAGATTATAAAACGACTATTCCATATGGGGATCGTTCTAACACAATCGTAGAACCATACCTTACCAATCAATGGTTTTGTAACGCTGAAGAATTGGCCAAGCAGGCAATGCAAGTTGTAAGAGATGGAGAAACAAAATTTTTCCCCTCTAATTGGGAAAAGACATACTTTCAATGGATGGAAAATATTCGTCCTTGGTGTATTTCTCGACAGATTTGGTGGGGGCATCAGATACCTGTTTGGTATGGACCTGATGGAAAAGAATTTTGTGCGGAGACAGAAGAGGAAGCTAAACAATTAGCAATTGACTACTATAAAGCTGATAAAATTATTTTAAAAAGAGATAAAGATGTATTAGATACATGGTTTTCATCAGCTCTATGGCCGTTCAGCACCCTTGGATGGCCTGAAACAGAAAAGTCTCTTGATCATTTTTATCCAAATTCAGTTCTCGTAACTGGATTTGATATAATTTTTTTCTGGGTGGCAAGAATGATGATGATGGGTAATAAATTTATGGAAAAAACTCCTTTTCACACAGTCTATGTCCATGCACTTGTTAGAGATGAAAAGGGTCAAAAAATGTCAAAATCAAAGGGCAATGTCATTGATCCACTTGAAATTATTGATAAGTATGGTGCAGATACCCTCCGTTTTACGTTAACCTCTCTTAATACACCAGGTAGAGATGTTCGATTGAGCGAACAGAGAATTGCAGGGTACAGAAATTTTGTAACAAAAATTACAAACGCATATAAATTTGCAGAATTTAAATCAATTTATCCACTTGAAAATATTGATATCACAGAGCCAAAACACATGTTCAATCACTGGATCATTCATGAATTTCAAATTTTATATCGATCAATCAAAGAAAATTATCAAAATTATTATTTTCATGAAGTGGCAAATCAACTTTATCATTTCACTTGGCATACTTTTTGTGACTGGTATATCGAGTTATCAAAAAACTTATTAGACTCTGATGATTATCGACAAGAAACTATTTATACTTTCCATTTAATATTTAATTCTTTGTTACAATTGTTACATCCTATAATTCCATTTATTACGGAGAAGTTATGGTCAAAGAATAATAATTCTATTTTGATGACTCATCAGTGGAATTACACTGATATTGTTGCCAATGAATCATTAATTAATCAAACAAAGGACTTCATTGAATTTATTGAAGAATATAGATCTATAGAAAAACTTTTTGAAATCAAAAAAGATGATCATGTTTTAATTTTTTCTGAAAATGAGCAGCTTCAAAGTTTATTTGAAAAGAATCAAAGTGTTTTAGAATTTTTAACTCGTAAGAAGTTATCTTCTAAGCCTCTTCAAGCCGGCCTTAAGCTTCCCTTTAAAAAATTTGATTTTATAATAGAAACTAACCAAATTGATAAAGATAAGATTAAAAACAAATTAATGGAAAACCAAAGAAATCTTCAAAAAGAAAAAACTATTATTGATAAAAATTTATCTAACACTAACTTTACTCAAAGAGCCCCTAAAGATCTTATCGACCAAAATACTAAAAGACAGCAATCTATTAGTCTGGAATTATCCAAAATAGATAGTATATTGTTGAATCTCTAATGGTTGATAAAAAAAACTTACCCAGTCGTCATGTTTCAGTAGGTCCTAATTCTGCGCCTCATCGCGCTTTTTATTATGCGATGGGTTTAACTGAAAAAGACATCAAACAGCCTTTTGTAGGTGTGGCTACTACGTGGAATGAAGCGGCCCCATGTAATATATCTTTGTCAAGACAGGCTCAAGCTGCAAAAAAAGGTGTTAAAGATGCAAATGGCACACCAAGAGAATTTACAACAATTACAGTTACCGATGGTATAGCCATGGGCCATGAGGGAATGAAATCCTCATTAACTAGTCGAGAAATTATTGCTGACTCTGTTGAGTTAGCGGTTAGGGGCCATTGCTATGATGCTCTTGTTGGATTAGCTGGTTGTGATAAATCCCTTCCAGGTATGATGATGGCTATGGTTCGTCTAAATGTTCCCTCTGTCTTTATGTACGGTGGTTCAATTCTTCCGGGTGTTCACAAAGGAAAAGACGTTACCATAGTAGATGTATTTGAAGCTGTGGGTAAGCACTCAAGTGGAAATATGACAGATGAAGAGTTACATGAATTGGAGTGTGTTGCTTGTCCTTCCGCAGGTTCTTGCGGTGGTCAATTTACTGCCAATACAATGGCTTGCGTTTCTGAAACGATAGGCTTAGCTCTACCTGGCTCTGCTATGACACCTGCTCCTTTTGAGAGTAGGGACCAATACGCTTATGAGAGTGGAAGAGTTGTAATGGATTTAATTGAGAAAAATTTAAAACCAAGAGATATTGTAACAAAACAATCGTTAATTAATGCTGCAATAGTTGTATCTGCTTCTGGCGGTTCAACAAATGCGGGCCTTCATTTGCCTGCCATTGCTCATGAGGCCGGTATTGACTTTAATCTTGAAGATGTAACTAAAATATTTCAATCCACTCCTTACATAGGCAACCTTGCTCCTGGTGGCAAATATGTTGCAAAAGATCTTTATGAAGTTGGTGGCGTTCCTGTTTTAATTAAAACTTTAATTGATGGAGGCCTAATTGATGGTTCATGTATTACTGTCACCGGCAAGACTTTAGCCGAAAATGTCAAAGACG
>JAQWPC010000107.1:0-2879 GCA_029245555.1 Alphaproteobacteria bacterium | reverse complement strand
TTATTTTATATTAATACCAAGTGATTTAACTTTTCTATACAATGACACTCTATCTAAATTTAAATTTTTTGCAGTAAGAGTCATGTTCCAATTATTAGATCGTAATTTTTGTTCTAAATACTCCTTTTCAAATTTATTTTTTGCTTCTTTGAAATTTAGATCATAGATATCAGCATTGTTGACAGATGAAATTATAATATCTTTTACTAAATCTAAAGTGATAGCATCATTAGGATTTTCTGTCTTATTAATCAAAATTTCTGAAATATTCATTAATTCAAAAATATTTCCTGGCCAATTATGAATATAAAGAATATCAGATATTTTTTCGTCAATAATAGGCAATGCTTCAAATTTCTTTTTAAAAAATGTATTAATGTAATGTTTAAAAATGCTAAATATTTCTTTTCTTCTTTTTTCTAAGGGGTCTAGCTGAAAGGTTAAATCAACAGCTTTTAATAATGGATCATCTTTATTGAAGTTTTTAGTATCAAAGATAATAACAGCATTAATATTTTTATTTTTGATTAAATTAAAATAATTCAATATTTCTAATTTATTAAACTTTTCAAAATCATTTAAATAAATAGTGAAATAATTATGTAGTGAGTTAAACTTAAGAAGATCGCTTTCATTCATTAGGTTTTCATTCATATTAATAAAAGTATCAGTATTATTTGAAGATAATTGCATATGAATTTTATTTGCTAGAAAGCTCTTTCCAATACCACTAGGTCCATGAATTAAAATAGAGTTATAAATTTTAACTTTTTCTAATTTTTTTTCTATAGGGTCCATGAATGTTGGAAGTCCAATCAAATTAACTTTAGAATGAAAAGATATTTGGCTTCTATAATTATTAATTGTAATTCTTTGTTTAAGTTCAAGTAAATTTTTTTCAATAATATGAATGAGTTTTTTAGACTCAAAGGGCTTTTCAATAAAATCATTAGCTCCAGCTTTGACTGACTCAATAGCATTATCTATATTTGCATGACCACTAAAAGATATAATTATTAAATTTGAAAAAAGAGATTTTAATTCTTGAATAATATCAATTCCTTGCTTAGAACTGTTTTTAATCCACAAGTCAACCAGAACGAGATCAAAATCAAAACCATCCTTAATTATAATGTTTAAGTCTTTATAAGAGGTTGCATATTTAGTTTCAAAACCATTTTTAGATAATATGAGGGAAACTTGTTTGCAAATTTCAATTTCATCATCAATTATTAGTATCTTAGACATTAAAACATATTTCTACTTTGAACCCTGAATATTTATTAGTTTTTATAAACAAATCACCATTGTTTTCATTAACAATTTTACTTATTAAAGATAAACCCAGCCCAGAAGAATTTTTAGTTGAAAAATAAGGCTTCAATAAATCACCGACATCGCCCTCAGAACCAGGGCCATTATCAAAAAAAATCAACTTTAATTTATTATCATTTATGGATAGTAGCAGTTCAATTTGTGGATTTTTTATATCTTTGAGGGCCTCAATTGAATTTTTAAAGAGGTTATTAAAAATAATATCAATATAGGATTGATCAAAATCATGAACGATATTGTCTTCAATTTTGCTATTAAAAATTATATTTGAATAATTTTTTTTATATTCTTCAATATAAATGTTTGCGATATCTGAGATATTAAGTTTAACAATTTTAGGTTTTGGAAGTCTAGCGTAAGAGGAGAATTCATTTACTAGATTTTGGATTAGAAAAATTTGTCTTTTAATCGATATCACAGAATTTTTCAAATCTTCATCCTCAAGCTGACTTTCTAGGAATTCACTTGATAGCAGCATTGGTGTAAGGGGATTTTTGATTTCATGAGATATTTTTCTAGCAAGATCTGCAATTGCATTATTTTTTTCCGCTGAAATCAAGTCAGTATAGTCATTAAATATAATGATTTGATCATATAGGCTATTATTAGAAATAAATATAGACTTAATAAAGAAAACTTTGTTTTCATTATCAATATTTATATTCAGATTAATTTCAAAAGAACTATCAAAGTTTTGGTTTTTATTCTTTAAACCATAAATAATTTTTTCTTTTAAAAACAAAAATGAAGATTTTTCATTTTCTTTAAAGATATTTGAGGCATCATTTTGAAAAATTAATTCTTTATTATGGATAACAAAAATTCCATATGGAGAATTTTTAATGATGTTATTAATAAATTGTAACTGGTCACTGATTGTATTATTGGTTTCCTCAAGATTAATTCTTTGAGCTGATATAGTTTTACTCATATCATAAAATGAGTTTGTTAATTGAGAAATGTCATCTTTGTCATTAGATTTTTCAATATTTTGATGTTCAAAATTACCTTTTTTTAAAGAGATAATTGCAGAATTAAGGCTCCTAATGGGCTTAGCCAATCTAAAACTAAAATTTGTTCCTATGATTATGAAAATTATAATAAGGCTTACGGATAAAACAGTATAAATAGTAAAAAATGTTATCTGGATATTTTTCTTATCACTGTCTATGGAATTAATAGCGTTATATGAATTTATGATATTTTGATAATAATTGAGAGTTTCGAGGTCTATAGTTTTCAATAAAATTAAATACCTGTCTTCGTATAAATTTATTTTAGAAAATAATTGCTGATCATAAAAGTATATTGTTATATCATCCTCTGTAATCTCACTTACTCTTTTAAAATTGTCTGCAGAGAGCTCGTAGCTAGTCTCTTTAGTAAAATATTCAATAAAAGGATTTTCATTTATTACATTATAGACTGTAGCGATATCAAATCTTTCAATTATATCTCTATCTATCAGGCGCTCCGCTAAAACATAATTTCTTATAAATTTTGAGTCGACAATTAAATCTCTTTCAGTTTGGTCAATATATCTC
>JAQWPC010000103.1:0-6336 GCA_029245555.1 Alphaproteobacteria bacterium | reverse complement strand
TAAAGAAGAAATAAAAAAAAATAAGCTTAAATTCTAGGTCCTATATTTCCCTCGGCTAGGTGAAGTGTATCAATTCTCTCTTCAATTCTATAAATTTTATTTTCTTCATTGTAGAAAATAAAGTGTATATCCCATATGTCTTTTATAGTAGAAGACTTACCTTTTGATATAGTAATAAAAACTCTGTCTTCTTTATCATGATAAATTTTTTCTATAGCCTCACTCCAATTAGGAAAAGATTTATCTAAATGTTCAAAAAGTTTATAAATGTTTTGTCTATCATAAATTCCAGCAGCAATATGCTTGGGATGTAAAATGAGTTTAAAATCATCAGTGCAATGTTTAAAAAATTCCTCAGGATTATGATTCACTAATACTAAACCAAATATTTTTTTTATTTCTTCTTTATCCATTCAGTCTCAGAATAGAGAAAAAAAAGTTAAAGTTAACTAATAATTAGCAAAATTAATGATTAATAAACTTTTCCTTGTATTGATCGTGAGACTCTGAATCGACAGTTCCCCTTGGATCTCCAAGGCCAGCATGTCGATATGCTGAAGTTACTGTATTTCTTAAAAGACAAGCAATAGTCATTGGTCCTACCCCACCAGGCACAGGTGTAATTTTAGAAGCTTTCTCTGAAGCACTTTCAAAATCGACGTCGCCGACAATTTTACTTCCTTTGCTACCATCTTCTTTAGTAACAGGTATTCTATTGATACCTACATCAATAACTACAGCACCTTCTTTTAACCAATCACCATTAACCATTTCTGGTCTTCCTGCAGCAACAACTACGACATCTGCTTGAGAACAAATTGCTTCAACATTTTTCGTTTTTGAGTGAACAACGGTTACCGTGCATGACTCTTCTATTAAAAGTTGAGACATCGGTTTACCAACGATATTGGATCGCCCAACAACGACAGCATTTTTCCCTGTCAAATCGTCAACATTATCTTTTAAGAGCAATAATGAACCTAACGGTGTACATGGAATAAAAGCTTTATCCAGCATATCTCCGCCAATAGATAATCTTCCAGCATTTATAGCATGAAAGCCATCGACATCTTTTTCAACAGCGATTGCATCGATCACACTTCTTTCATCGATTTGCTTAGGTAAGGGCAATTGGACTAAAATTCCATGAGTATCAGGATCTTCATTGAGCATTTTTATTAATTTTAAAAGAGTATCTTGGTCCGTGGTATCATCTAATTTGTAATCTTTAGTTTTAATATTACACTCCGCTGCCATTTTAGTTTTAGCACCGACATAAACTTTACTAGCTGGGTTTTCGCCAACTAAAACAACTGCTAGACAAGGCTCCACTTTGCTTTGTTCTATTAGTCGATCTGCATCTTCTTTTACTTGTGATCTTATTGTTGAAGCGAATGCTTTTCCGTCGATAATATTTGCCATATTAAAAATCTCCTTTTATCCTCTCGGCCAATACTCAATGAGTAAATCTTTAAATAAATAAATAATTAAAATCAATAGAACTGGAGAGATATCAATGCCTCCAAAAGTAGGGAGATACCTTCTTATATAATTTAAAGGAGGATCTGTCAGCTTTTGGAAACTTTCGTAAATCTTCCATAAAAAAACATTTTGACTATTGAGTATATTAAAGTGAAACAACCACGAAACGACAACATAGAAAAATATAATTAAGGTATAAAAATCTAGTATGCGTATTAAAAATAGGAGCAGTGAATTCACGAATGTAAATTATAAAAATTTAATAGTCTCGTCTATTAAATAAGAAATTTCTGCATCGCTCTGATTGGGGGTTTGTAAATACTGTGTCAGGATGTCCTTCTTCTTCAACAAGCCCATTGTGTAAAAAAATAACCTTATTTGAGACTTTACGAGCAAATTCCATTTCATGGGTCACCACTAACATTGTCTTGCCTCCCTCAGCAAGTTTCCTCATGACTGATAAAACTTCATCTACAAGTTCTGGATCAAGGGAAGAAGTGGGCTCATCAAATAATAATATCTCTGGAGAAATAGCAAGAGCCCTTGCAATAGCTGCTCTTTGTTGTTGCCCTCCAGATAAGTGAGCAGGGTACTCTTTTGCTTTGTCTTCTATCCCAACTTGCTTTAAGAGCTCCATTGCCTCATCCTCAGATTTTTGCTTATCTTTTCCTAACACCTGGACAGGTGCCTCGATAATATTTTCTAAAATATTCATGTGCGACCATAGATTAAAACTTTGAAAAACCATGCCTAGTTTTTTTCGAATAGATATTATTTTTAATTGAAGTTCTTTATTGGGATTAAGTAAATTTTCTTTTCGACAGTCTATTGTTTGTCCACAAACATTAATTAATCCAGAGTTGGGATTTTCAAGAAAATTGATACACCTAAGAAGAGTACTTTTACCTGAGCCTGAGCTTCCAATAATACTAATTACATCACCTTGATTGGCATCCAGATCAACCCCTTGTAAAACTTTATTATCGCTAAAGTTTTTTTTAAGTTTGGATAATTCTAATATTTTCATATTTTTAGCTAATATCCCATTTTTTCATATTTATTGATATTCTTTATTTATAAGCAAATTAGCATTCTTATAAAAAGTTTATTCATTTAGATATTTTTAGTTTATATTTTTATGTATTAATTATTCAATTTAATAGAGGAAGAACTTAAAGGAGAAAATTATGAAAAAGACAATATTATCAGCTTTTGCCGCTTTGTTGATTGCGGGTTCTGCATGGGCTGACACAGTAAGAATGGGCACTGAAGGAGCCTATCCTCCATACAATTTTGTTAATGACAATGGAGAAGTGGATGGATTTGAAAAAGACGTAGGGGACATGCTTTGCATTCGTGCGAACCTAGATTGTGTTTGGGTTATCAACGAGTGGGATTCAATCATCCCTAATTTAGTATCTGGTAATTACGATACAATTATTGCTGGTATGTCTATCACAGCTGAGCGCGATGAAGTAATTGACTTTACTCAAGAATATTTTCCACCATCACCATCAGTCTATATGGGTTTAAGCGGATCAGATGTTGATCTAGACGGTGGTGTAATTGCAGCACAAACCGCAACTATTCAGGCAGGCTATGTTGCTGAAAGTGGAGCAACTTTAGTTGAATTCGCTTCCGCAGAAGAAACCATTTCTGCTGTTCAAAACGGTGAAGCTGATGCTGTTTTAGCTGATGGCGATTATTTACTACCTTTCATTGCTGAGTCTGATGGAGAATTTGCTGCAATTGGTGAAGTTTCTATTGGCGGTGGCATTGGTATGGGTATCCGTGAATCTGATGGAGACTTGAAAGCAAAAATGGATAAAGCCATTAGCTCTATGAAAGATGATGGATCTCTAAATGCATTAATCAAAAAATGGTTTGGTGCAGCAGCAAATACTTTTTAATATTATTTACGACAACATTATGAATGTGGAGGTAACATTAGTGTCTCCACATTCTTTCAAACTCCCTTTGTTAATTCTTTTATATAAATAAATTGGTTCAAGCCCCAAGCTCTTACATAAGTTTTTGAAAAAAATTATTGTAATTGGAGGGGGCATTGTCGGAGCATCCTTTGCCTACCATGCATCCAAATATGATTTAAAGAAAATAACTATTTTAACAGACGCTCTTCCTGGTGACACAAAACAAGCCACTAGCAATACATGGGGTTGGGTGAATGGTTATAGCGATAATGATAAAAACTATGCTGATTTTCGATTAGCAAATCTTGATTATTGGCCAAAATTATTACAAGAACTAAATAATATTATGCCTATCTCAAAAGGTGCTTTTATTTGGGACATGGATCAGGAAGACTTGAAACAAACTATCGTCAAACATCAAAATTGGGGCCATTCAGTGAAGATCATGCCTCAATCAGAGATCGAAAAAAATTTACCCGTATTAAAAAAAACTCCCATGATGGCTGGTTTTGGAGAAAATGATTTAGCAATTGAGGGTCCTAAAATAACAGCAAATTTAATTGATAAAAGTGGATGTGAAGTTCAACAAAACAAAGTCACTGGGCTAGTTTACGATAATAACCACGTAATAGGTGTTAAAACTGAAAAAGAGATGATTAATGCTGATGAGATTATTATAGCAGCTGGGCTTGGTGCCCCTGCATTGCTCTCCAGCATAAATGTGAACTTTGAAATGAAATCTAGTGTGGGCCTTTTAGCATACTCAAAACCACTGCCTTTTTTATTAAAACACCCCATTACGGGTAAGGATTTCCATGCTAGGCAAGACGATCAAGGAAGGCTAATTATTGGTGGAAAGTTTGATGATGACGCAAGTAAAGAAAAAGATATGCAGATAGCTGCTGAAAAACTTATACAAGACATGGCATCTAGGCTTAACTATAATGGAATAATGACACTTGATTATTTTACAATTGGAAGTCGACCACTGCCTTTGGATGGTAGGCCAAAAATTGGCAGATTAAAAAATCAATTGAGTAAAGACATCAAAGGCATTTATTTAGCAGTGATGCATTCAGGAATTACTAACGCCCCCTTAGCAGGTAAGCTTGGTATTGCTGAAATTATGAACGGTAAAAGACATCGTTTGCTTTCTGATTTCATGCCTCAACAAGTAACCGCTAGTGAGACATCTTAATGTTTAGTTATTGTGCTGATCCTAAATCTCTTGAAGGATTGTTATGGCTTTCTTGTTATATCACAACACCAAAGCATATGTCTTTCTATAGTTCTTTTTTGGTAGTTATGCTTTTAATATCTTTAGCTGCGCCATTAGCAATGGCTTTCGGATTTGCAGGATCAATTGCATCTAGATCATCAATATTATTAGTTCGCTATTTAGGAAAAGGATATCTAGCTATGATAAGAGGCATCCCTGATATCGTTTTTTTTCTGTTTATTCCTATTGCACTTGACCAAGCTTTTGAATATTTACGCCATAAAATTCTCTGTCCTGAAGTCACTGAAGCTATCAGACAAGGTAATGACTTTGTTGTATGTTCAGTTGCAAAACTTCCTCTAAGCTCAGCGAGTGAATGGGTGCATGATCTTTATGGTTTTTCTTTAGCGTTATTGGCGTTTGGTTTTGTATTTGGAGCATTTACTGGCAATGTTCTCTCGGGTGCCATTGCAGCAGTTCCAAAATCTCAATTAGAAACAGCAGAAGCCTATGGTTTTACAACGCGTCAAATTTTTAGACGTATAACATTACCACAAATGTGGGTTTATGCTCTTCCAGGTTTATCAAACTTATGGATGATTTTAATCAAAGCAACGCCACTTCTTTTTTTATTGGGGATTGAAGACATAGTATATTGGGCTAAAGAATTAGGAGGTATTAAAACAGGTGTGTATGACTATCCACACCCAGACTGGCGTGCCTGGTACTTTGCTGTTCTGATGATTTTTTATTTAGTTTTAACTTATGTATCTCAATCTGTGTTAGATCGATTATCAAATCGCTTATCAATAGGTCAAGCTACTATGGCAGGCAAGGCTAATTAAAATGAGCTGTCTTCAAACAATTGTAGATTATAGTTTTCGTTCATTGGGATATGGTGAGCGCCTTTTACCTAAAGCGGATATTACGTTATGTGAACAGTTTGTGTTAATTGGCTCTGGTATGATTTGGAATATATATTTTGGTATTTTTGCTCTTTTCTTTGGTTTCTTCTTTGCCACTTCACTAGCTTTAGGAAAAAATTCAAAATTTTGGTTATTCAATGCACCCTCGCGTGCTTTTATTTTTGTCTTTAGGGGATCTCCTTTGTTTATTCAGTTCTTTTTTGCCTATGACTTGTTCATCATTATTCCTAAGTTAGGCATGGATATTGAATTAGGATTTTTAACAGTGACTGTTGAAACACGCTGGCTAACTAAAGCATGGTTAGGCGCTTTGATTGTCTTGTTTTTAAATACTTCTGCTTATGCTGCAGAAATTTTTTATGGTGCTCTTCGTGCTGTATCTAGTAAGGATATAGAAGCAGCAGATTCCTTTGGCTTTAGTGGTATGAAAAAATTTAGACGTATAATTTGGCCAACCATGATGCGATTAGCATGGCCATCTTATACCAATGAAGCAATTTTTTTATTTCATGCTACTACTTTAGTATTTTTCACAGGCTTCCCCGCATGGCGACAAAAAGGTGATGCAATTTATTATGCAAGTTATTTTGCTGAAAAGACTTTTAATCCTTTTGTGCCCTATCCTATCGTAGGTTTATATTTTATTTTATTTACATTATTAATTATTGGAATATTTAGTATCGTTAATAAGAGGTTGAATAGACATCTCGCTCCAAATGATCAAAGCAATTTAAAAATTAGATTAAATTTAATTAGATAGTTATTTTTTTATATTTTT
>JAQWPC010000098.1:0-3037 GCA_029245555.1 Alphaproteobacteria bacterium | reverse complement strand
TAATAACCTCTCTATGCATAAGATTTTTAATTGTCTTATAATTTACACACTAAGTATTATCATCTTATTTTTATTGAACGCTCAGGTAATAACTAATTTTCATTTATCTGATTATCTACTTTCGTCATTAATTTTAATTTTTACTTATGCTGGATATACAAATTATGGAAAAAAATAAAACTACAGAACAAAGTATAAAAATTCTTAATAGAAGGTCTTTTATAATTATTTTTATTGGATTTTTTTTTAGTTTTTTTGTTATTTTAAGATTATTTTCTTTACAAGTAATAAATTCTAAATTTTATAGAAAGAAATCTGTTGAAAACAAAGTCTCTGTAAAAGCAATTCCTCCGTTAAGGGGGGACATTTATGATACTAATAAAAACTTAATAGCAGGTAATACATCATTTTATGAATTTGTTATTTTTAAAAATCTTAATAAGAAGTTTATTGATGAAATTTACCTTCTTAATTCTCTTACTAATTTAGACCTAGATATAAAGAAGATACGTTCTAAAATTGAAAATCAAAATCCTTATATCCCTTTTAAAATTTCAAAAGCAAATTGGGACCAAATTGTAAAATTTGAAAAAAACAAATTTTTATTTACAGCAATCAAAATCTTAGAGTCTAAAAAGAGATATTATCCTCATGAAAATATGTCTCAAATATTAGGTTATATCGGTAGTTCAACTCAATCTTCCGAGCTTTATCCTAAAGGAGTTTTTCATATTGAAAAAAAATTTGAAAATTTTTTAAAAGGCAAACCAGGTAAAATATTCAATGAAGTTAATTCTAAAGGTAGGATTATTAGAGAAATTTCTATTCAAGATCCAATTAAAGGAAATGATTTAAAATTAACTATCAATTTAAAAATGCAAAATTATGCACAGTCTCTTTTACCAACGACTAATAAGGGCTCTATTGTCGTTTTAAATTGTCAAGATGGTTCTATTTTATCCATGAATTCAAATCCAACATTTAATTCTCAAATATTTGAAGATAGATATAATTTAGAAATTGAAAGAGTATTAAATGATAATACAAAGCCACTGTTAAATAGAGCTTTTTCAGGATTTTATCCTCCTGGTTCCGTATTTAAGCCCATACCGTCTTTGCTTGGTTTACAAAAAAATTTAATTAATGAAAACACCGAAGTTTATTGTAGTGGCCATTCAACTCTTGCAGATAGAAAATATTATTGTTGGAAAAAAGGAGGGCATGGCAAAGTTAATCTGAAAAAAGCAATTAAAGAATCTTGTGATGTTTATTTTTATGAATTAGCAAAAAAAACTAATATAGATGACCTCTCTGATTTAGCTACATCTCTTGGATTAAATCAGAAATATGATATTGGACTTTCTAACCCTCAACAGGGTTTAGTTCCTAATAAAAAATGGAAAAAAGCCTACTTGGATCAAGGATGGTATTTAGGTGAGACTTTAATTACATGTATAGGGCAAGGTTTTAATCTTACTTCTCCTCTTCAATTGGCAACTCTTTATTCTGCTTTGATAAATGGTGGTAAATTTCCAAAACCGCGTATTAATAATGACGAGAATATTTCATATCAAGGAAATCTTTTTGATAAGAAATATCATAATATTATTTTAGAGTCGTTAAATGCTACAGTTCTAGAACCTAGTGGCACAGCATTTAAGTTAAATAACCTCCATCCAGGCTTTGTTAAAATTGGAGGAAAAACTGGAACTTCTCAGGTAGTGAGAATCAAAGAAGAAGATAGAGAAGATGATTTATATAAATCTAAAGTAGTTGAAGATCGGTTTAAAGATCATTCAGTTTTTGTGGGGTATGCGCCATATGACAATCCTAAATATGTAGCTAGTGTCATTATAGAGCATGGTGGTTCTGGTTCTGCTGTTGCAGCGCCAATTGCCCACAAAGCGTTAAACTTTGCATACAATTTAGATGTTTAAAGATTTCAAATCATTAATTGATATTAATTGGGTATACTTTTTCCTACTACTGATTATTTTTTGGGTTGGGGAGATTAATCTTTATTCTGCAGCTAATGGCAATTTTGAGCCTTGGGCTTATAATCAATTTAAAAGATTTTTACTATTCTTACCTATCTTCTTTTTTATTCTGATGCTTCAGCCCCGATTTATTTTTAATATTACGGAAATAATATTAATTTGTATTGTTATTGGATTAATAATTACCTTGTTTTTTGGGTATGCCGGAATGGGTGCAAAGAGATGGATTAGAATAGGGGGATTTAATTTGCAAATATCTGAATTTGCAAAAATTGCATTGGTATTATTTATGGCAAAATACTTTCATAGGCTAAATGCTGAAAAAACCATAGGACTCTTTAGGTCAATAGTACCTTTAATTATATCTCTGCTATTTTTTTTATTAGTTGCGATACAACCTGATCTTGGAACAGCAATTATTATTTTAACACTAGGTTTGATAGCAATTTTTTATGCAGGTATTAATCTTATATATCCACTGCTATCTTTGATTGTATTAGGCTTAGCAAGTCCATTTTTATGGACATTATTAAAACCATATCAACAAAATAGAGTTATGATATTTCTTAATCCTGACCTCGACCCATTAGGAAAGGGATACCATATCATTCAATCTAAGATAGCCATAGGATCTGGTGGTATTCGAGGAAATGGTTTTTTAGGAGGATCACAAAGTAGCTTAGATTTTTTACCTGAAAAAGAAACAGATTTTGTTTTCGCTATTTTTTCAGAACAATTTGGCTTTACAGGTTCAATGATTATTTTGGGTTTATTTTTATTATTCTTCTTAGTCCCTATTTTAAAATCATTTTCTTTAACACAAGTATTTAATAAATTAATTTTATTTGTCCTTTCTTTTAAAATCTTTTTTGAATTTCTAATTAACATATCTATGACAATTGGTTTAGTGCCTGTTGTCGGAGTTGCATTGCCTTTTATGTCATATGGAGGTAGTTCCTTGTTGAGTAATATGATTATTTGTGCATTATTGATGAACTTTATGTCTATATCTGAAAAAAAGAGAATGTTTTCATGACTAA
>JAQWPC010000091.1:0-14893 GCA_029245555.1 Alphaproteobacteria bacterium | reverse complement strand
GGTGAAAAAATTCAAGGCAATAGACCCTCTACAGAGTTTATAAAAATTATAAAAAAAGAATTAAATAAATAGTTTGTTATCTTTAGATAAATTATTAATCAAAGGCTTTAAATCCTTCGTTGAGCCAACAGAATTTGAGGTTAAACATGGACTCACAGGTATTGTTGGACCAAATGGTTGTGGAAAGTCTAATATTGTAGAGGCTATTAGATTTGGTCTTGGGGAGGTATCCGCTAAACAATTAAGGGGAAAAGAGATTGATGACTTAATTTTTAATGGAACAGATAATAGGCCCTCATGGAATTTAGCTGAGGTTGGTTTATTTATAAATCTTGAAGGAACTGACTTAGAAAGTAAATTCCAATCTAAACAGTTAGAAATTTCAAGAAAGATTTATAGAGGAGAAGGTTCAAGTTCTTTTATCAACGGCAAAGAAGTTAGATTAAAAGATATTCAACTACTTTTCGCAGATGCATCAACCTCTGCGAGGTCTACATCAATAGTAAGTCAAGGAAGAATTGGAGCGATTACTCAAGCTAAACCTGAAGATAGAAAAATGGTATTAGAAGAGGCAGCGGGCATTCTTGGACTCCAATCAAGAAGACATGACTCTGAGTTAAGACTCAAAGCAGCAAATAATAACTTATTGCGCGTAGAAGATGTTATTGCAACGTATGAAGAACAATTATCTATTTTAAAAAAGCAATCTAAAGAAGCAGAAAGATTTAGAAATATATCTACTTTGATTAAAAATGCAGAAGCTTCGGTTTTTTTTGTGAAAAGAAATCAAATACATAAAACTATTGAAACTCTTGAAGAGGAAAAAAGGAAAATTGAAATTAAACTTGCTGACTTTCAAGGAGATGTCTCCTCTCAAGATCAGGCCTATGAAGACTTAAAAGTAAAAATACCTCCAATGAGGGAAAAAAGTTACTCTCTAAACTCTGAGCTAGAGAGGTTAAATATGACTGTAGATAATCTCAAACAGGAAGAGCTGAGGTTTGAAGAGCATAAAATAAATTCAGAACGTCGTGTTGATCAACTAAATGATGACTTATCTATAGAAAGAAAACAATATGATGAAACTGATAGAAAAATTAATGAAATAAATAAAGAAATTGAAGATTTGTCCTCTAAGGATTTTGAGAAATCAAATGATAAAAGCATAGGACAATCAGATAGAAGTCTTCTTAATAATATTAATTTTGATAAAAAACATGAAAATGTAGTGGCTGCTATTTTCGGTAAAGAGCTTTTAGCCTCTTTAGATAAAGATGGTATTTTTTACTGGTCAGATACAATTGATGAAAATACCTCATCTGCTTTCTCATTTAACTGTGAAATTGCTGCTAAAGTTATAAAGGCTCCTGAAAGGTTAATGAATAAATTAAATAACATAGCTATTGTTAATAAAAAAGAAGATGGGTACGCTAATCATCAAAAACTAAGCCCTGGTCAAGCTATTGTAGATTTAGAGGGAAATTTATGGAGATGGGATGGTCTATTCATTTCGAGTTCTTATGAGGCGAATATTTCCACTATCTTAGCTGAACTAAAGGAAAAACGATTAAATGATTTAAAAAAACAACAAATTGAATGGCAAAGAATTTTGGAACTAACAAATCAGAAAGTTGTTGATTTAAATGATAGAATTAAAACAGCTAAAGAAGAGTTAGAGATATCTCAAAATAACCCAGGTGACATTGATAGCAAGAGACAGTTTCTTCTTAATAAAATTAATGAACTAGAGAGCGAAAAAAAACTTTTTGGCAATGAGCTTCAAGAAAAAGAAAATTTACTTGAAGAATTATCCAAAGAGCTTCGCAATAAAGAGCAAAACTTTTCTATAGTTAAGGAAGAGCTTATTCGTAAAGAATCTGAAATTTCTAATTTTGTTAATAATTTAAATCAGTTAGCTCAATCTTGCCGTGAGAAAATTAATGTGGATCTATTGAATTTAGAAAATGAAGTTGAAAAATTCAAGAAAGATGAAGATTTAGAAACTGCTGAAAAAAGAGTGTTAAGATTGTTATCTGAGAGGGAGAGAATTGGAGCTGTTAATCTTCTTGCAGAAGATGAATATACAAAATTAAGAGAAAAAGTAGATGAAACAATTAAAGATAAAAATGAGATTCAAGAATCTATAGAAAAATTGCATGATGCAATTAATAAAATTAATAAAGAGGGTGTTACGCGTTTAAAAGATGCATTTCAAATTGTTAATGAAAATTTTGAAAAACTTTTCACTAAGTTATTTGGTGGTGGTAAAGCTTACTTAAAATTAATTCAAAATGATGAGGATCCACTAAATTCAGGCTTAGAAATTTTTGCCAGCCCACCAGGTAAAAAAATGCAAAACATTACATTATTGTCTGGGGGAGAACAGGCACTAACAGCAATCTCCTTACTTTTTGCAGTTTTCATTGCTAACCCCTCTCCTTTTTGCATTCTAGATGAAGTTGATGCTCCATTAGATGATAATAATGTTGATAGATTCTGTAGTATGGTTGAGGAGATTTCAGAAAAAGTTCAAACTAAATTTATTATCATCACCCATAATCGAATGACGATGTCTCGAGTTGATAGACTATACGGTGTTACTATGCCAGAAGAAGGCGTATCGCAAATTGTATCTGTTGAATTGGAAGAGGCTGTTAAGTATGCAGAATAATGAAGAAGAAGAAAAAAGTAAAAATAAAGAATCAAGCCTAAAAGGCCTTAGTTTTGCTTATCGAATCTCATCTGAGCTGTTAGCTGCTATGGTTGTGTCAGTATTAATTGGTCTAGCAATCGATAAATACTTTAGCAGTAAGCCTATTGGTCTAATAACGTTGATAATATTAGGTTTTTTTGCTGGCCTTTTAAATGTTTACAGGCTTATACGTCGCATAGAAAATAGTAAATAAATTTGTTTTATTAGCGCATGGCAAAAGGCGAGAGTCCACTTAAACAATTTGAAATTCAACCTTTAGTTGAGCTTAATTTTCTTGGACAAAATATTTCCTTCACTAATTCATCATTGTGGATGACCATCACCACTGTATTTATATTGGCCTTTTTCACTATTCCATTTTTAAAATCAAAAAAAACAAATTCAGTTGAAGACCTTTATCCATCACGGCTACAAGTTGCTGCAGAAATGGGTTTTAGTTTTATCAATAACCTGATTGCCGATACTGCTGGTAAAGAGGGAAAAAAATTCTTTCCTTTAGTTTTTTCTCTATTCATGTTCATTCTTTTTGGGAATTTGTTTGGTATGATTCCTTATAGCTTTACCTTTACTAGTCATATCATCGTTACTTTTGGTTTAGCCTTAGGGGTGTTCATTTTTGTTACACTGTTAGGTTTTATAAAACATGGATTGAAGTTTTTTAGTTTCTTTGTAATTCCAGGTCTTCCTATCTACATGCTTCCTTTGTTAATACCGATTGAAGTTATTTCCTATTTATCAAGACCAATTAGTTTAGCAGTGAGGCTTTTTGCAAATATGTTAGCAGGTCACACTTTATTAAAAGTTTTTGCGGGTTTTGTTTCTGCATTAGGTTTTTTTGGAATTTTGCCATTAGTATTTATCGTAGCTCTTACAGGCTTAGAAATATTAATAGCTTTTTTACAAGCATACGTTTTTGCAATATTAACATGCTTGTATATTAACGACGCTTTACACTTACACTAGGTGAACATAAGGAGGTAAATATGGAACTAGTAGAAGGCTTTAAATACTTAGGTGCTGGATTAGCAGTGATCGGAGTGATCGGTGCTGGTTTAGGTATCGGAAATATCTTTGCTGCGTTTATTACAGCTGTTGGAAGAAACCCAGCTGCAAAAAACGAAGTTTTTACAATGACAATGCTTGGATTTGCTCTTGTTGAAGCTATAGCACTTTTTGCTCTAGTTATTGCATTGGTGATTTTATTCTCATAATAAAGAAAGTTAATAAAGTTACTTAATGCCACAATTAGAACAAATAGAGTTCTTTATTTCTCAGCTTTTTTGGCTGGGTGTATTTTTTGGAATACTCATTGTAGTATTAACATATTTTACACTACCTAAAATTAGAGCTTTTTTGAATAAGAGGGATGAATTTGTTAACTCACATCTCTCAAAACAAGATGAATTAATCAAAAAGGCTGAGCAATTATTTCAAGACTATGAAACTAAAATAAATGAGGCAAAAGATCAGGCGTCTCAAATTATCAATGAAGCTAAGGAAAGTGCACTTCAAGAAAGTGAAAAATTGATTAAAGAGACCGAAGATAAAATCCAATTAGAAATTAAAAAAACCGAAGAAAGAGTTAATCAAGAAAAAAAGCAGGCACTTAATGATCTTGAAGATCAACTTAAAGACTCTGCTACTTCTTTTTTAGGTAAAATTACAAATCTTAACAAAGAGGATATTAAAATTTAAAAATGTTTGAAGATCCAAAATTTTGGCTACTGATATCCTTTATTTTATTTGTTATCCTTATGTATAAGCCTTTTAACAGTATGTTAATTGGGGGCTTAGATAATAAGATTGAAGAAATAAAAAAAAATATAAATGAGTCTCTTCAATCATTTACTGAAGCAGAACTGAAACTAAAAGAAGCTGAAAAAAAGACAGCTGATTTAGATAAGAAGATAAACGAACTTTTAAATGGAGCCAAAATGCAATCGGACTCTATTTCTAAGAATATTGTTGAAAAAACAAAACAATCAATACTTTCTAAAGAGAAAAATTCATTAGAAAGAATTAAGCAAATAGAGCTATCGGCAATTCAGACCATAAAAAATCAAGCATCTTACGAGCTTAACCTATTAATATCAAACTACTTAAAAAACCTGTCTGAATTAGACAAGAGCGCTATTCTCTCAAAAAGTATATCTGAATTTAAATCCTTAAATTAGTTTAAAGAGATAAATATCTTCAATCCATCTTCGTATTTTTGCTTATCAATAATTATTTGATCTAAAAAACTAAATTTAATGTCTTCACTCTCATCTTCAATAGACCCAAAATCGATAACTTTTTGAAACATTTGTTCATTAACTTTAATATTTTCTTTTTTATTAGTTAAAAATACCCAAAAATCAAAAAATAATATATCCGAGTCAGGTAATACATTATTAGTATCAATGATATACTTAATTTCGAATATTACCGTTTTAGGTTCATTGCTATAATAAAAGCAATCTATTTTGTAATTCTTGTTAATGCCAATAATAACATTGTCTTGTATTTTTTTGCTACCAGCTAACAAAATAAGAGACTTGGGACAGTCTAGATATATTAACTCGTTCTTTTTAGGAAAAGGATTTTTTATACTGCAAGAAGATATAATAAAGATAGATAAAAATGTTAATATAAATGTTTTGAACATTATGATAGTTAATACTATTAAATTATCATGAAAGCACGAATTCTTTTTTTACTATATTGATAGATGGCTGTATACACTCATATTAATAAAACAGATTTAATAGATCTTTTTCAGGGCATTGGTGAAATAAAAAATGTGAAGGGTATTACTGAGGGAGTTGAAAATACTAATTATCTTGTAACGCTAAATAATAGTAAAAAATTAATATTTACAATTTTTGAAAAAAGAACAAAGGAGAGTGATCTACCTTTCTTCAATAGTGCCATGAAAGAATTTCAAGAAAATGGAATAAATTGCCCAGTTCCTCTTGAAATAAAAGGACAAAGTATATTTAAGGTCAAAAATAAACCTTGTGCAATATATA
This sequence comes from Alphaproteobacteria bacterium, assembly GCA_029245555.1. Classification (GTDB taxonomy): domain Bacteria; phylum Pseudomonadota; class Alphaproteobacteria; order HIMB59; family HIMB59; genus HIMB59. The sequence goes on along the minus strand of JAQWPC010000091.1, from coordinate 9,169 downwards.
CTTTTATTGAAGGAACACAGATACAGGAATCAAACCATGAAAGTATAGTTTCTCTAGCTAGCTTTGTTGCCAATCTTCATAAAGTTGGATTGAAATCAAATTTAAAAAGAGAAAATAATATGCTCAAACCTTCCTGGAATTATATTTGTAATAAATTTAAAGATTATGATGGAGACCACTCTGTAGAATTAAAAAATGTGACTCAGGAGATCAATAAGATCGAAAGTCTTTTTCCTAATAATATTCGAGTTGGCCTAATTCATGCAGATTTATTTAAAGATAATATTTTTTTCAATCAGCACAATCAGGTCTCAGGTATAATTGATTTCTTTTTTACATGTAGCGATAGCATTGTTTATGACTTAGCAACTTTAGTTAATGCATGGTTTTTTTCTAATAATCTATTTTCTGAAATGGATTTTCAACTTTTCATTAATAAATATTTTGAATTAATTAAATGGGAAGATGAAGAGAAAAAATTATTTAATTTTTATCTTAAAGCAAGTGCTATTAGATTTTTTCTAACTCGACTATACGATTTAAATTTTAACAATCATGGTCAAGTGAAACATAAAAATCCAATTGAATTTTATGAAATTTTGCATTTTCATAAAAAAAATAATCTTCAGAGTTTTTTATGATAGATGTTTATACTGATGGTTCCTGTTTAGGTAATCCGGGTAATGGTGGATGGGCCTTTCTTGTCAAAAAAAATGATATTATTTCTAGTCGGTCAGGCTTTGTTTTAAATACTACCAATAATCAAATGGAATTAACTGCTGCTATTAAGGCAATAGAATTTTTAGATACTAATGATGTTATAAATCTCTTAACTGATAGTAATTATGTTAAAAATGGAATTACATCTTGGATAAAAAATTGGAAAATTAATAATTGGACAAATTCATCAAAGCAGCCGGTTAAGAATAAAGATCTTTGGGAGAGACTTGATGAATTAAATTCTATTAAATCTGTAAACTGGCAATGGGTTAAAGCACATAGTACTAATAATTATAATAATCAGGTTGATTTGCTAGCACGTCAATCAGCAGAAAGTTTAACTGAGTCTTCTTTTGATGGAGTCTAAAGACTCTAAGTTTTTAATTGGGCCAATCGAAGATAAAGTAATATTTGACTTCAATATATTTAGTCTTGCTTTTTCCAAGTCCTCTAATTGAACCTGATCTATCTCAGCTATTATTTCTTCATGAGGAATAATTCGATTATGCATTAAAAATTTAGATGCATTAGACCTACATCTTCGAGATGTACTCTCCTGCCCCATCAATAAAGAGGATTTAAATTGTGCTCTCGCTCGTTGTAATTCCTCTTCTGAAAAATCTTTAGCACTAATGTTTAACTGATCACATAAAACTGGTATGAGTTCCATAATTTCTTTTTGACCTGTTCCAGCATATACACCAAAAATACCAGAGTCTGAAAAAGACGAGGTGTAACTGGAAATGCTATATACAAGACCTCTTTTTTCTCTAATTTCTTGAAATAACCTTGATGACATTCCTGAACCTAAAACAGTTGAATAAACTGCAGTTGCATAGTAAAGGTCCGAGTAGAAATCTACACCTTCAAAACCTAAAATAACATTCACTTGCTCTAGGTCTTTATCCTGTCGAAATTCACCACCTTGATAGCTAGCTTTAGGAGAGTGATTTTCGGACCCATTAGGAAGATTTTGAAAATATTTTTCTATTAGCTCAATTACATTTTTTTCTTCAAAATTACCTGAAATGGAAAATACCATTTTATCAGGCCTATAATAACCTTTCATGAAACCCTCCACTTGGTCTCTAGAAATAGTCTTTATAGTTTCACTTTTACCAAGGATAGATCTGCCCATTGGCTGATTAGGAAATGCCATTTCTTGCCATTTGTCAAAGACTACATCATCAGGCGTATCTAAATACATTCCAATTTCTTGAAGGACAACTCCTCTTTCTCGATCTAATTCCTTAGAGTCAAAAGCAGAATTTTGTAAAATATCACTAATGATGTCTATTGATAGACCAATATCCTCTTTTAAAACTTTCATGTAGTAAGCTGTGACTTCTCTTGAAGTATAAGCATTTACAGCTCCACCAACCATCTCAACTTCTTTCGCGATATCAAGAGCAGAGCGATTATGAGTTCCCTTGAACGCCATATGTTCTAATAAATGAGCAACACCATTTACATCTTCGTGTTCATTACGTGCTCCAACTTTATTCCACATACCAACAGATACTGTTTCAACAGTATCAATATAATCTGTTATAAGTGTAAGACCGCTTTTCAGCGTATGAATATTAGGCATAATTTTGAATATACTCCTTCATAATGGGATAATTATTTTTTAAAACATCAAATTTTTCATCATGTTCAAATTTGAAGTTTTTTTCATATTCTAATTCTCCGTTAATAGATTTTTTAACTGTATCTTGAAATTTTACAGGATGTGCACATGCTAAACACATTGCCCCTTTAATCTTTATTTTTTCTGCACAGGCTAATCCTACTGCGGTGTGTGGATCGACTATTAATTTAAAATTTTCATAAGTTTTTTTAATCTGTGCAATTACTTCATCTGAGTTTGCAGACATAGAAACAAAAAGGTCTGATAAATTTTTATGGGCGTTTTGATTTATACTTTTTATGTGATCTTTAGTTGGCATTTTTTGATACAGATCAACCAAAGATGAGGTATCTATAAATTCTGACAATATTCTTTCAAAGTTGCTAGAAATTGTAATATCCATGCTTGGACTATTTGTTTTTATAACATCAGTAAGGGTAAAGTCATTATTATTGATGATACGATGGAGAATATTGTTTTCATTAGTGGCAATAACTAATTTTCTTAGAGGAAATCCCATCTTTTTTAATAAATAAGCAGAATATATATTTCCAAAATTACCACTAGGAACAACAAAACTGTCTATTGAGTGGTTCAAATAACTCCACGCATAGTAAATAGATTGAGGCAAAACTCTGAACCAATTAATAGAATTCACGGCTGTTAAGTTATAATTTTCATTCAAAGACTCATCTTTGAAGGCTTGCTTTACAAGGAATTGACAATCGTCAAAAGTTCCCTCTATAGCTAAATTATATACGTTATTAGCGCCACTCGTCGTCATTTGTTTTCTTTGAAATTGGGACGTTGAATTATGAGGATGTAAAATAAAAATTTTTATATTCTCTATACCTTTAAAAGCATGGATTGCAGCAGAACCAGTATCACCTGAAGTTGCTCCAATAATCAATAATTTTTGGTTTTTTTTACTTAAATAATACTTATAAATTTTTGCTAAAAGAGACATAGCGTAATCTTTAAAAGCCAAAGTGGGTCCATGAAACAAATTTAATAGATAATTGTCGCCTAGAGGCGAAGATGTAACTATTTCTTTATCAAAATCTTGGTAGGCTTCATCAATAATCTTTTTAATTTCGATATCTGAAAATAAATCACTCAAAAAAGGTTTTAAAATAAAAAAAGCTATATCTTGATAATTACTTCCTTTTAGAGAGTTAATTGAATCTTGAGAAAACCTGGGAAGATGGTCTGGTATAAACAACCCCCCATCAGGGGCTAAACCATAGTTAAGGACCTGTTCAGAAGTATATATATTCAGTTTATTGCGAGTACTTGTATATTTCATTTGATAAAACGATCTTTTAAATGATTAGAATAATATTTAGAATTAAGTTTTTCTCCCGATATGTTTTGTAACATTTCATCTGAAGATAACAAAGAAGCCTTTTGATGTATATTTGTGGACAACCAAGAAGTAATATCTTTAAGATTTTGCTCTGAGGGATTGTCTAAAAAATCCTCATAAAAAGGGCAATGATACTTTATTTGAGAAGAAATCATTGCACCCAAAGCATATGTAGGAAAATAGCCAAATATACCCTCATACCAATGAATATCTTGCAAAATGCCATTTGATTCACTGTCAATGTCAATATCAAGAAATTTTTTATAATATGAATTCCATAAAGATTTAATTTCTTGAAATTGTATTTTTTCAGAAAATATTATCTTTTCAATTTCATATCTTATGTATACATGAATCGGATAAGAGAATTCATCGGAGCTTACTCTAATTGGGTTAGACCGAATTGTATGATAGTGCTCATTAAACGATTTTATAAAATCCTCATTTTTATTAAAAATTTCAGAAAAATTTAAAAAATAGCTGTGAGATTTAAATATATGATTTTCATAAAACAAAGATTGGCTTTCATGTACACTCAAACTTCTAGATTGGCCAATTGGTTCATAGAGGTATTGATTTGGTCTATTTTGTTCATATACACCATGACCAGTCTCATGAAAAATAGCTGATAAAGTTTCTAAAATATTATCTTCAAACCTTGTAGTAATTCTTACATCATCATTAGCTCCCCCACAAAAAGGATGGTGCGATTGATCAATTCTTCCTTTAGAAAAATCAAAATTTAATATCTCTAGTTTTTTTTTGGTATCTTCTAGGACCCTCTCTTCAGAAATGCTTGAATGAAAAACACAGGGGTCTTTGATTTTATCAGAATTTAAATATTGGGGTATGATTTCAGATTTGATAACTGAAAAAATTCCATCAATTTTTGAGGAATTATAATCCATATCATATTTTGAGATTAAAGAGTCATAAGGGCTTAATTGAGTAGCCTGAGACAATTGACTGGCTTCTTCATGAACAAGGCTTAGGAGATAATTAAAGTCTTTTTCTATTATTAAAGAATTATTTTCTTGTCTAGACTTTCTCCATAGATGTTCACATTTTAATTTTTGTTGAACTAATTCAGATTTAAGATTTGTATCAACTGAATTTTCTCTCAAAATGATATTTTTCATAAGTAGAAGGTTTTTAAGGTCTATTTCATTTAAATCAGATGAATTAATTACAGATATTTCATTCAAAACTTCAGGACTTCGAAATATCTTATCAGTATATTCTGCAAGAAGAGTCATCTGCTCTGAACGTGAAGTAATGCTATTGGAGGGGAGATTTGTGGCGTTATCCCAAAATAAAATCCCACTGATATCGTTTAAAATATAATAATTTTTAAAAAGTTTTTTTAATTTATTCATTTTTTCTTCTAATTATTAAAAGCATGACAATACTGGATAAACTTAATAAAAACCATGTAATTGAATAATTTAAATGATTATTCCTTAAAAAAATGATTGGATTTAAGTCCGATTTTATTTCAGAGTCTAATAAAACAAAATAATAAGGTGAAACAATTTTTTCTTGGAAATGATCTTCCAAATTCTCACGATTTACTGAAAACCAGATATTAGAAGTTAAATTATTTTCAGGAATGAAAAAATCTTTATCAGATGTAAGATATCTTAAATAAACAGTAACATCTTTCTTTTGATTAAACTGAATAATAATATTTTTAATATTTTCAATATTTTTATCTGGAACCCAACCTAAGTTTAAAAAACTATAAATTTTATCATTGAGAAAAAGTGGCGTGACAGCATGGTAGCCAACTTTGTTTTGATTTGTTTTTGATTCAATAAAGATAGGCTGATCAATAGCTGTATAATCATTATCTAATTTGACAGCAGTTAATTAGTTATAATCAACAATATCTGGGGAATAAAAATTAGGAGTAACGATAGATGAATTAATATTTTGTATTAAATCATTTTTCCATTCAAGTCGGTAAAGCTGCCAGCACCCTAGAACAAACGTCAAAGTGGTGATAAACAAAAAAAATACTGTTAATGATTTATGTCTCATTACTGAAATATAAATAATTTTGTAGTATAAATATTAAGAGACTATCTTCCCCACCAGTATATGGCGATGTATAGGAATAACCATACCACATCAACAAAATGCCAATACCATGCAGCAGCTTCAAAGCCAAAGTGTCTTTCTGGAGTCAAATGACCTTTTCTAGCTCTCATTAAACAGACTAATAGAAAAATAGTTCCAACAAGAACATGGAAGCCATGAAAGCCCGTTGCCATGTAAAATGTGGAAGGATAAATACCCTCCGTAAAACCAAAGGTGGCATGCTGATATTCATAAACTTGAAGACAAGTAAATACAGCACCTAAAAAAACTGTTAAATATAAACCTTGCAGAGCTTCTTCATTGTGACCCTCACGAACTGCGTGGTGTGCCCATGTGCATGTAGTGCCCGATAAAAGAAGAATCAGAGTATTCAAGTAAGGAATATCTAATGGATCGAAAGTTTCAATACCTTCAGGTGGCCAAATACCAACACCAAGTGAACCAGTAAAAACATCTTTATACTCTAAAATGAACGCCTTAGGTAATAAACTTGCATCAAAGAAAGCCCAAAAAAAAGCAACAAAAAACATAACTTCAGAAGTTATGAATAATGCCATACCCCAACGAAGACCTAGTTCAGTGATGGAGTTATGGACTTTTAAAAATGTGCTCTCTTTTATGATATCTCTCCACCACATAAAAAAAGTAAAGCAAATCAAACCAAAACCCACAACTAATGGCCATAACATTTCATAATGCATGTATAAGATAGCTCCAGATACCAAGAAAAGCGCTGAAAAAGAACCAACTAGAGGCCACGGACTAGGGTTTACAAGGTGAAACTGGTGTTTCTTTTCTGAATCTTTAAAAGTTAAGTCAACCATTTGTTCTATTTCATTCTTTTTTCTCAAAAAAGGTATATGACAAAGTGACATTCTTTACGCTACTTGCTTCAGGGTCATCAAGTATTAGGGGGTCTATATAAAAGCTCACGGGGAATTCTACTGTCTCTTCAGGACTTATAGTTTGATCTAAAAAACAAAAACACTCAATTTTTAAAAGATATGGTCCTATTTTTGGGGGAAGAACATTGAAAATAGACGTACCTGTAGATATTGATTGGGTATTATTTTTAGCTTTAAACACAACATCATACTTTTTGCCTTCATTGATATTCATTTTGGGTGGAGCTTCAAATATCCAGTCTAACCCTTCCTCAACCTGACTAGTAAAAATAACATTTATATTTAGCTGACTATCTGAGAGCTCAGAAGTAGAATTAATATTTGTTGTTTGTTGATTAAAACCCTGAAATCCAGTTAAATCACAAAAAATTTTATATAGAGGAACTGAAAAGATAACCAAACTTGACATAAACATCAAAACTAAAACTAGTACAACGACAGTTTTAGACTTATTAGAAAATTTCAAAATCCAGATTTAATTCTTTGAATAGTTATGAAGTAAAAAGCTATAATAAGACAACATAGGATAAACAGTACAATATAATTTTTTTTCTTTCTATTCATTTAGATATACTTATCTATAACAGCAAAAAGAAAAATTGAAAATAAGTAAACGATTGAAAATCCAAAAAGTTTAATGGAGTCTTTTTTAAGATTATTGGAATAATTTAATTTAAAGAGCTTCAATGCAAAATAACCATTAAGAAAATTTGCAGATACAAAAAACAACCAATCTGCAAAGCCTATAAAAAATAATAAATTTACTGCTAAAATCATAGCGAAAGTATAAATATTCATCATCATTAAAGTTTTTTTAATACCATATTTAACCGGGTACATAGGCACATCTGCATTAGAATAATCTTGATTACGATAAATAGCTAAAGCCCATGAATGAGGAGGAGTCCAAAGAAAAATTATCAAACAAAGAATAATAGGATAGCCCAACATATCACTCGAAATACTTATCCAGGCGATAACTGGTGGAAGAGCTCCAGCGAGCCCACCAATAACGATGTTTTGTGCAGTACGATGTTTTAGATACATTGTATAAAAAACTGAATAATAAATAATTGTAAAAGCTAGTAGTATGGAAGCTTTAATATTGGCAAAAAAGAAGAGTAAAACTACCGAAAAAAAAGAAAAGACAAGACCTACCGCCAAAGCGGCATTTGCTGAAATGTTACCAGCGGGTATTGGTCTGAATTTAGTTCTCTCCATTTTGGAGTCGATAACCCTATCATTCCACATATTCAATATTGCAGAACCTGAGGCTCCCATTGCTATCAGTAAGAGGGAGACTCCTTTTATAAAAAGACTCTTATCAGATGGGGCAATTAACATTGCACATAAAGCAGTAAAAATAACTAGAGATATCACTCCAGGTTTAATTAAAACATAAATTTGTTTTAAAAAATTCACTATATAAAAGAATAGCACACCAAAATTGTTAGAATTTATATTACTTTGGTGCTTGTTATTCAAAGACACAAGTTAATTTTTAACTTCTGGTAGCGTTTCAAACTGGTGATAAGGAGGCGGTGATGGAAGAGTCCATTCTAAAGTCTTTGCCCCTTCTCCCCACGGATTTGCTTCCGCTTTTTTACCTCGAAATAATGCCACGCTCATTACCACAAGAAATAAAAGAAAAGAACCAAAAGATAAATAAGATCCAATGGATGAAACTACATTCCAACCTGCATATGCATCAGGATAGTCTGGAATACGTCGGGGCATACCTGCGAGTCCTAAAAAGTGCTGAGGGAAGAAAGTTAAATTTACTCCAAGAAAAAATAACCAAAAATGTAATTTCCCAAAAAACTCAGAGTAATGTCTTCCTGTCATTTTGCTAAACCAATAATAAATACCAGCAAATATTCCAAAGACTGCACCCATACTTAAAACATAGTGGAAATGGGCAACAACATAATAGGTATCATGTAGAACTACATCTACACCAGCATTTGCTAAAATAACCCCAGTAACACCCCCCAAGGTAAATAGAAAAATAAAGCCTAAAGCAAAAAGCATTGGTGTAGTAAAAGTAATTGAGCCTCCCCACATAGTTGCAATCCAACTAAATATTTTAACACCAGTCGGTACGGCAATTACAATTGTGGCTAACATGAAATAAGCTCTTACATTAGCACTAAAACCAACTGTGTACATGTGGTGAGCCCATACAACAAATCCAATAAACCCAATCGCAACCATGGCATAGGCCATTCCCAGATATCCAAAAACAGGTTTTTTCGAAAATGTTGAAACAATATGAGAGATAATTCCAAAGGCAGGAAGTATCATAATGTAAACCTCTGGATGCCCAAAAAACCAAAAAAGATGTTGGAATAAAACAGGGTCTCCTCCACCAGAAGGATCAAAAAACGTTGTGCCAAAGTTTCTGTCAGTAAGCAACATAGTGATTGCGCCACCAAGAACTGGGACAGC